>JAHFTI010000396.1 GCA_023265535.1 Opitutaceae bacterium | reverse complement strand
GGAGGGCAAGCTGATTCGGGCATGCAAAAGCAGGAGGCAGGTGGGCTCGCGCCAGGGTGCATCAGCCTGCCTGCCGCAAGGAGGCCCCCCCCAGCGAAGGAAAACCACCCCGCCCTATCCAGGGCACAGGAGAATGCCCCCCTCGCGGCTGTGCCCGGGCGACCGCAAAAACCCCGGTTGCAACGCGGCTGACGGCCCACCAGCCTGAGCCCACTTCCCGCCCCATGGACACACCCTCCCCACTCCTTGATGAAGCCCGCAGGCTCCGGGCTCGTGGGCGGCACCTGGAGGCGGTCTCCCTGCTGCGGCAGGCGCTGCGCCGAGGTCCCGGGGAAGCTGAGCTGCACCATGAACTGGGCAACGCCCTGCGCTCACTCGGGCGCCACGAGGAGGCGCTTGTGCCTCTTCGCGAGGCGGTGCGGCTGAGCGGGGACAATCCGATCTTCTGGCTCAACCTCGGGGTCACCCATTACGAGCGCGACATGCATGCCGAGGCCCTGGAGTGCTTCCAGCGGGCCTTGGCCCTGGCCCCGGATTTTCCCGAGCTGCGCAACATCCTGGGCTGCTGCCTGCTGGCCCTGGGACGCAGCAGCGAGGCCACCACCCAGCTTCGGGAGGCGCTGAGGCTGCGCCCCGACTATGCGGCGGCGCACAACAACCTGGCCAGGTGCCTGCGCTCGCAGGGGCGCATGCAGGAAGCACTCGCCTGCTACGAACGCTCCCTGCAGCTCCAGCCCAACGCGGCGTGTCACAGCAATGCGCTGATGGCCCTGAACTACCTGGACGGCCTTTCCCCCGCCCTGCTTGCGCAGCAGCACCGCGAGTGGGGGCGCCTCCATGCGGACCATTTTGCCCCGCCGCCCGGGCAGCCCCGCGTCGGCAGCAGCCCTGCCAGCCGCCGCCTGCGCCTCGGCTATGTCTCGGGGGACCTCTGCAACCACGCGGTGGCCTTCTTCATCGCCCCCATCCTCGCACACCACGACCGCGCGCGCTTCGAGGTGACCTGTTACAGCAACACCCTTGCGCCCGATCAGGTGACCGCGCGCCTGCGCAGCCTCTGTGAGCATTGGCGCGACATCGCCCGGCTGGATGATGAGACCGTGGCACGGCTTATCCGCGAGGACGGCATCGACCTCCTCGTCGACCTTTCGGGCCACAGTGCGCACAATCGCCTCCTGGTGTTTGCCAGGCGCCCCGCCCCCCTGCAGCTCACCTGGCTTGGCTATCCCTCGACCACGGGACTCTCCACCATCGACTACCGCATCAGCGATGAACGCTGCCTGCCGTCCGGGTGGACGGACAGCCAGGGCAGCGAACGCATCCTGCGCCTGCCGGACTGCTTCACCTGCTATGAGCCCCCCCGGGAGCTTCCCGAACCGGCAATGCCCGGGCGGCACGGCCGGGGAGGCCCTCCCATGTTCTGCAGCTTCAGCAACCTGGCAAAGCTGTCCACCCCGACCCTGGCCCTCTGGGCGCGCCTCCTGGCAGCCCAGCCCGGCTCGCGGCTCCTGCTGAAGTCGCCAGGCGCGGCGGATGCCGGGGCCCAGGAACGCATCCTGGGAGTGCTGGCCGCGGGAGGCGTATCCAAGGAACAAGTACAATTCCACGGGCGCCCCCTTCCCCTGCGCGAGCACCTGGCCCTGTATGCGGAGTGCGACGTGGCGCTCGATCCCTTCCCGTACAACGGCACCACCACCACCTGCGAGGCGCTCCTGATGGGCGTGCCGGTGGTCACCCTGAGGGGCGACAGCCATGTGTCGCGCGTGGGGCACAGCCTGCTCTCCTGCATCGGACATGCGGAATTGGTCGCGTCCGACGAGGAGGACTACCTGCGGATCGCCTGCAGCCTGGCCGGCGACCGTCCTCGCCTGGAGTCCTTGCGCACGGGACTCCGCCCCGACCTGCTGGCGAGCCCGCTCTGCCAGGCGGAGACCTTCACGCGCAACTACGAGGCCGCCCTGCTTGGGTTGCTGCGCCAATCTGCCTGACATCCACGTTTTTTGTGCCAGCCTGCATACCGGTTCGCTCCCCCGTACCAGCCCGCACACCAACATGATCCCCTCCAAGGCCTCCAGCCTACTCCAGCAAGCCCTGCAGATGCACAAGGCGGGGAAACTGGACCAGGCCGCGCTGCTCTACGGACAAGTGAGGCAATTGGCGCCCGCCTGCGTCGAGGCCCATCAGCTGGCGGGCGAGATTGCCATCGCAAGGAATGACATGCCCAAGGCGCTGCTGCTGCTGACCCAGGCGCTGCGTCTCAACCCCGCCAACGTCTCCTGTGCGCAGCGGCTCGGCCAGGCGCTTCTTTTCATGGGCAGGGCCACCCAGGCCGAAACCGTGCTCACGCATGCGGCCACCCAGTCCCCCAAGACCGCCGAGCTTTGGACGCTGCTCTCAGCCGCCTACAAGCAGCAGGGCCGTGTGCGCGAGGCCATCGGGGCCTCGCAGAAGGCCGTCGAGGTGAAGCCTGACTGGGCCGAAGGACAGGACCAACTCGGAGCCCTGCTCGTGGATGCCGTGGGACATGCCGCGGGGGAGCCGCACTTCCGCAGGGCAACGGAACTGGAGCCCAAGGAACCCACCTACTGGTGCAACCTCGGCATCTGCCTCGCCTACCGCAAGGACCTCTCGGCCGCCCTGCCCTGCTTCGACAAGGCGCTCGCCCTGGATGCCAAATTCCCCAAGGCCTACTCGGGCCGCGGCCTCGTCAACGAGCGCCTTTACCGCATGCGCGAGGCGGTGGCGGACTACCGCAAGGCAATCGAATGCGATCCTCTCGCTTGGGATGCGCGCAGCTGCCTGCTGCTGAACCTCCATTACCTGCCCGACGTGCCACGCGAGGAACTGTTCGCCGCGCACCGCGCCTACGGCGAGGCCCTGGCCCGGGTCTTCCCGCTGCCCCCCGTCTCAGGCTACGTGCCGCCACCGCCGGGACGCCGCCTGAGGGTGGGCTTCTTCACCCCCGATTTCCGGGCCCACTCCGTGGCCTACTTCATGGAGCCGCTGCTCCGCCACCTCGACCGCTCGCGCTTCGAGCTCTTCCTGTACCATGACCACGCGGGCATCGATTGGATGACCGAGCGCCTGCAGCCCCTGGCAAGCACCTGGCGGCACACCGCGGGCATGCCCCACGACCGCATCGCCGCCCTGGTGCGCGAGGACAAGCTCGACCTGCTCTTCGACCTGGCCGGGCACACCGGCTTCAACCGGCTGCACGTGCTGGGCAGGCGCCTCGCCCCCGTGCAGGCCTGCTACATGGGCTACCCGGACACGAGCGGCCTGCCCGCGATGGACTTCAGGCTGACCGACGCCCTGGCCGACCCGGAGGGTGACTCGGAGGCCTTCAACACCGAGCAGCTCCTGCGCTTCTCACCCAGCGCCTGGTGCTACTCCCCCAGCCCGAAGGCCCCCGCGCCGTCCCCCGCCCCGTGCCTGGCCTCGCCGGAGGCCCCGATCCACTTCGGGTGCTTCAACAACTTCACCAAGATCACCGACCCGCTGCTCGCCGCCTGGGGGCGCCTGCTCGCGACTGTATCCAATTCCCGGATACTGATAAAGAACCACGGCCTCGACACGCCCGAGCTGCAGGCGCAGGTGCGCGCCCGCTGCGCGACGCTCGGACTGGACCCGGACCGCGTCGACCTGCTCGGCCGCACCGAGCGCATGGAGGACCACCTCGCCACCTACGCCCGCGTCGACATCGCCCTCGACAGCTTTCCCTACCACGGCACCACGACCACCTGCGAGGCGCTCTGGATGGGCGTCCCGGTGGTCACGCTCGCCGGCGACCGCCACGCCTCGCGGGTGGGCTGCAGCCTCCTCACGAACGTGGGGCACCCCGAATGGATCGCGAGGGACTGGGACTCCTACATTGCCACGGCTGCCGCACTGGCGGGCGACCGCGGCCGCCTGGGCACGCTCCGGAGCGAGCTCAGGGGATGCCTGGCGAATTCCGTGCTCTGCGACGCCAAGGGGCAGGCGGCCCGCTTCGGCGAGGCCATCATGGAGATGGTGCGCCGCGGCCCGAGACAGGCCTGAGAGGTCCAGGGCAGGTCCCCGCGTGGCCGCCCATCGTGCGCGGGGAATCTCAGTGTGCGGCCCCGGCCATGTCCTTCTCCCGGCAATTCCTGAGTGCTGCCCAGAAGCGCGTGGCCTGACCCTCATGGTCCAGCATCACGCCGCCACGCATGCGTTCCCTCAAGGCCGGGCCTGAGAGGGGCGCGCCGCCACCCAGGCCGGGGCCGGGGCACAGCGCGGCGGCGAGCGACTGGGCACGGGCAATGTAGTCGTCGATTGAATACACGACCCAGTCCTCGCAGCCGGCGGCGCGCAGCAGGCTGAGGCTCACGCGCGAGGCGTGGCGGTCGCCCGCAAGCGTGAGCACGGGCACGCCCATCCAGAGCGCCTCGCAGGTCGTGGTCGTGCCGTTGTAGGGCGAGGTGTCGAGGGCCAGGTCCACGCGCCGGTAAAGGGCCAGATGCTGTGCGACGGTGTCGGTGGTGCCGAGTATCTCGGTGCGTCGCAGGTCCACGCCGGCCGCCCTGAGCCTGGCCACGAAGGGCTCGCGCACCTCGGGATGGTCGAGGCCGGGCGACTTGAG
>JAHFTI010000027.1:9502-16336 GCA_023265535.1 Opitutaceae bacterium | reverse complement strand
CCCCACAATGTGGCCTCCCCCGGCGCCCTCATCGGTGCCAGCAACTTCTTCGAGCTCGCCGTCGCCGTGGCCATCACGCTCTTCGGGGCCACCTCAGGCGCGGCGCTTGCCACCATCGTCGGCGTCCTCGTGGAGGTCCCCGTCATGCTCTCGGTCTGCCGCCTCTGCAACAGCTCCCGCGACTGGTACAACCGCGGCGCCGCCTCCTCCACCCTCACACACACACCATGAAACCCAGTGTTCTCATCCTCTGCACCGGAAACTCATGCCGAAGCCACATGGCCGAGGGCATCCTGCGCTCCGTCGCCGGCGACCTCGTCGAGGTGCACAGCGCCGGCTCCAAGCCGGCCGGCTACGTCCATCCCAAGTCCATCCAGGTGCTCCGCGAGATCGGCATCGACATCTCGGCCCACACCTCGAAGCACATGAACGATTTCCTCAGTCGCCAGATCACCACCGTGATCACGGTCTGCGGAAACGCCGACCAGGCCTGCCCCCTCTTCCCCGGCCAGGTGAACCGCCACCACTGGGGCTTTGAGGACCCCGCGCACGCCAAGGGCACCGACGAGGAGGTCCTCAACGAGTTCCGCCGCGTCCGCGACCAGATCCGCCTCGTGTTCGGGGCCTACGCCGCCGGGCTGCGCGAGGGCAGGGTTCTCGGCTGAGAAGCCCTGCAGCCCCGCCCCCTCCTCTCCCTGGCCTAGGCCAGGGTGGGGTAGTCCGTGTATCCCTTCGGACCGGGTGAATACAGCGTGGCGCCATTGGGCTCGGCCAGGGTGGCGCCCGCCGCGATGCGGTCCACCAGGTCCGGATTGCTGATCCAGTGGTGGCCAAAGGCGATCGCCGCAAGGCCTCCGCCCGAAACCGCCTCGGCAGCCTCCGCGGGCGTGTAGCCGCCATTGGAGACGATGGGCCCGCTGAAATGTCCGCGTGCCGCGGAAAGCACATCGCCCTTCTGCTGGCCGAAGAAGTCGCCGCGGAAGAGGTGCAGGAAGGCGATCCGGCGCTGCTCAAGCTGGTGCGCCACGTACGCGGTCAGGGCGGCCGGGTCGCTGTCCTTCATGTCGTTGTAGCTGTTGAGCGGGGAAATGCGCACACCCACGCGGCCGGGCTCCCAGGCGGCGATCGCCGCGTCGGTGACCTCGAGCAGCAGGCGGGCGCGGTTCTCGATCGAACCGCCATAGGGACCCGTGCGCTTGTTGCTGCCGTCGCGCAGGAACTCATCGAGCAGGTAGCCGTTGGCGCCATGGATCTCGACTGCGTCGAAACCCGCCGCCCGCGCGTTCACGACCGCCTTGCGAAAGCCTTCCACGATGCCCGGCAACTCATCGTCGCGTAGCTCACGCGGAGTCTCGTAGGGTTTCTTGCCCTCGGGCGTATGCGTGTAATCGTTGGTGATGGGCAACGGGCTGGGAGCCACGGGCTGGGCGCCCTTGTTCAGCAGCGAGTGGCAGGCACGTCCGCCATGCCAGATTTGCAGCGCGATTTTCCCGCCCTTCGCGTGCACCGCCTCGGTCACCTTTTTCCAGCCGGCCACCTGGGCCTCGGAATAGATGCCCGGCTCGCGTCCCCCGAAGGCCGAGTTGCCCTCGAGCACCATCGTGGCCTCCGCAATGATCAGGCCGGACTTGGCGCGCTGGGCATAGTATTCGGCCATGAGTTCGGTGGGAACGTGGTCGGCATCGGCACGGCAGCGCGTGAGCGGTGCCATGAGGATGCGGTTGCCGAGCGTGAGGGCGCCAAGGGTGACGGGAGTGAAGAGGGCTGCGTGTTGCATGTTGGGCCAGACGGAATGCCGAAGTCCTTGCTTTGCAAATCGAGGCCTCAATCTTTGTGGGATAACTCAATTGCTGTGAGTGATTTGGGGTCTAGAAATCCAAATAGGCGTGACATCTGATTTCAGAGTGATATCACTTTGATAATAACTTTATTTCCCATGAAAAACGAAGCTCAGTCCACAAACAGCGAGTTCATCCTGAAGCCCTTCAACGGCTGGGTGATGCTCACTTGGGTCGCAATGATGGTTGTCCTCCTGGTCGCGGTGGTGGTGCTCGCGGCCACGCGCATGCTGTTCCTGGGTGGTCCCCTCACCGCGCTGGTCGTGGTCAGCCTGGGATTTCTCACCGTGCTTGGCCTTTCCGGTCTCTTTTCCCTGCAGCCCAATGAAGGCATGGTCCTCACCCTCTTTGGCCGCTACCTGGGTACCGTGCGCGACAGCGGCCTGCACTGGGCCAACCCCTTCGCCAAGCGCACGAAGGTTTCCCTGCGTGTCCGCAATTTCAACGGCGACAAGCTCAAGGTGAATGACAAGCGCGGCAACCCCATCGAGATCGCCGCCGTCGTCGTCTGGCGTGTGCAGGACACCGCCCAGGCCGTCTTCGATGTCGACCACTACGAGTCCTACGTGAGCGTGCAGAGCGAGACGGCGGTGCGCCATGTCGCCACCAGCTACGCCTACGATGACGGCGAGGGCGACGAGGCCACCCTGCGCGCCGGCGGCGACCTGGTCAGCCAGGCCCTGCTCAACGAGCTCCAGGCCCGCCTCCAGCGTGCGGGTGTGGTGGTGGACGAGGCCCGCATCACTCACCTGGCCTATGCCCCCGAGATCGCCCAGGCCATGCTGCGCCGCCAGCAGGCCGAGGCCGTGATCGCAGCCCGCCAGAAGATCGTGCACGGTGCGGTCAGCATGGTGGAGATGGCCCTTCGCGAGCTCTCCGCCAAGAAGGTCGTCGAGCTCGACGAGGAGCGCAAGGCCGCCATGGTCTCGAACCTCCTGGTCGTCCTCTGCGGTGAATCCGAGGCGCAGCCCGTGATCAACGCGGGTACGCTCTACAACTGAGCCCGCCTCCGCCTCCTCCCCTCCCTGTCTGCCGTATCCAAAACTTGGAGACATCCTGATGAAGCCGCACCCTGAGCAGCGTTTCGAGCCGGCCCCCATGGGGCGACGACTGTGGCTGGTCTTCACCCTTGTCATTGTCGTGCTCGCGCTTGTCGAGGTGGGCACCCTGGTTGCGGCCTTCCACGGGCCGCAGCGCACTGGTCCCGCCTGGCTTCCCTTCGTCGCAGTCTTGCCCGCCTGGGCGATCGTGCTGGGCATCTGGTGGGCCAGCCAGATCCGCGGTTACCTGCTGCGCGACGGCCGCCTGGTGATCCAGCGTTCGCTGCGCAGCCGCGAGTATGTCCTTGCGGGGCTGGAGGCTGTCGAGCCGCTGCGCGAGCTGCCCAAGCGCATCCTGAAGACTTGGGGCAACGACGGCCTGGGGGCGGTCTCGGGCAAGTTCCGCTGCAAGGATTGGGGCAATTTCGAGATGTACCTGAGCGATCCGGCCCAGCCCGTGCTTCTGCGCTGGAAATCCGGCCAGATCCTAGTTGTCTCCCCCGACCGGGCCCAGCCCTTCATCGAGGCCGTCCGTCGTCTCTCCCACTGAACCGGCCCGCCCGCCACACGTCTCGCGCCTCACTCCGCCCTCCTCCTCTCCCGCTCCCGTTCATCCTCACACCCCGCACGCCGCCGCCCATGGCCGCCGATCCCAAGAAATCCTTCCTCCTGCGCATCGACCCCAAGCTCTGGGCCGAGGTGGAACGCTGGTCGGCCGAGGAACTGCGCAGCGTCAACGGGCAGATTGAATTCATCCTGCGCGACGCGGTGCGCCGCCGCAGGGGGCCGGGGGCGGCCGGTCCCGACACCGCAGGCTCCGGCTTGCCCGACTCGGAGGTCAGTCCCGGGACTCCTCCCCCGACTCCTTCCCACGAGGGCGACTAGGCAGTTCAGCCCCTATTCCCCCCCCCCGCAGGCCCTCCCCAGCGGCCACTCGCGACGACAAAAAGGGCGCGACCCGAGGATCGCGCCCTGCAGTAAGTGATTTCTGGATACGCGGGCTCAGCCGATGATGACCAGCACCTGGCCGGCCTCCACCTGGTCGCCCTGCTTGACACGGACCTCGGTGACCGTGCCGCCCACGGAGCTGACCAGCGCGCTTTCCATCTTCATGGACTCGATCACGAGCAGCGTGTCGCCGTTCTTCACGCTGGCGCCCACGGCCTTCTCGATGCGCAGCACCACGCCTGGCAGCTGCGTGCTGACCGTCTGGCCGACGCGGTCCGCACTTGCTCCCGTCGTGGGCTTGGCCTCGTTGGTGGCCGTGGCCACGTCGACGTCATAGCTGGTGCCGTTGACGAGGGCATGCGCCCCATCGAGCACCACACGGTAACCGCGGCCGTTGAGGTTGACCATGTAGGCCTGCGGTCCCCCGGCAGGGGCGGCAGGGGCGCTCTTCTCGGCGGGCACGTTCTTGCGCACGCCGATCGTTCCCTGGCCCTTGAGGAAGGCGATGCCCTTCTCCTCGCAGGAGGCGGCGATGAAGATGTTCTCGTCGCTCGTCGCCAGGCCTTCCTTCTCGAGGGCGGCCTTGGCGGCCTTGATGCCGCGCTTGGGGTCGTTCTCGATCACGGTGAGGTGGTCGGTGGTCGGCTCCAGCTTGAGCTGCTCCGAGGCCAGCTTGACGACCTCGGGAGCGGGTGCGACGGGGGTGCGTCCGAAGTAACCGAGCGCCATGCGGCCGTAACCGTCGGCGATCTTCTTCCAGGGCCCGAACATCACGTTGTTGAACGCCTGCTGGAAATAGAACTGGCTGACCGGGGTGACCGAGGTGCCGAAGCCGCCGTGGTGCACGGCCTCGCCCATGGCGGCGATGACCTCGTCGTACTTGTGCATGAGGCCGTTGTCGCGAAGCATCTGGGTGTTGGCCGTCAGCGCGCCACCCGGCATCGGGAAGAAGGGGATCAGCGGCTCCACACAGGTGGCCTCGGGCGGCACGAAGTAGTCCTTCAGCGCGTCCTTCAGCATCTGCTCGAGCTTCACGATGTGCCCGATGTCGACATCGAGGGTGTAGTCCGTCCCGCGCAACGCGTGCCACATGGTGATGATGTCGGGCTGGCTGGTGCCGCCCGATACCGGTGCGATGGAAAGGTCGATCTGGTCCGCGCCCGCCTCGATGGCGGCCTGGTAGGCGGCCACGCAGGTGCCCGCCGTGTCGTGCGAGTGGAAGGCGATGCGCGCCTTGTCGCCCAGGAGCTTGCGAGCCATGCGAATGGTCTCGAGGACCTTCTGGGGGCGAGAGGTGCCCGAGGCGTCCTTGAAGCAGACAGAGTGGTAGGGCACACCCGCATCGAGGATCGCTCGCAGGGTCTTTTCATAGAAGTCCACCTCGTGCGCTCCCGTGCAGCCCGGGGGCAGCTCCATCATGGTCACGCAGACTTCGTGATGAAGGCCGGCGTCCGTGATGCACTTGCCCGACCAGACCAGGTTCTGCGCGTCGTTGAGCGCGTCGAAGTTCCTGATGGTGGTGATGCCGTGTTTCTTGAAGAGGTCCGCATGCAGCTTCACGATCTCGCGCGGCTGGGCCTTGAGGGCCACGACGCTGATGCCGCGCGCGAGGGTCTGCAGGTCGACGTCGGGGCCGACCGCCGCGCGCACGGAATCCATCACGCTGAACGAGTTCTCGTTGCAGTAGAAGATGGGGGACTGGAACATCGCGCCGCCGCCGGATTCGATGTGCTTGATTCCGCATTCGTGGGTGGCGTAGGCCAGCACGGGCAGGAAATCCTGGGAGAAGACGCGGGCGCCGAAGACGGATTGGAAACCGTCACGGAAGGCCGTGAGCATGAAATCGATTTTCTTCATGGGGGTGTCAGGAGTTGGCGGAGTTGGGCTTCAGGGGCATGCGGCCGGCGCGCGCAGCGGTGGCGACGGCAATGGCGAGGGCGATGGCGGCCTCCTCCTTTTCGTTGTCGGAGGAGGGGATGGCGAGTTCGAGAGGGGCTTCGTCGCGGTCGAGCTTGAGCTTGGGGATGAGAATGCCCAGTCCGTGAAGGATGGCGGCGATCACCAGGGCGAAGCCGATGGTCAGCCCGTAGATGGTGAGTGAAAGCAGGAAGGTTTGCATGGGGTGCGTGGCTTCAGTTGGGAAGTTTGGAGAGCAGGCTGCACATCACGCCGGCGATGATCGCCGTAGTGATGACTCCGCTGATGTTGGCGCCCAGGGCGGCGGGCATGATGATCGCGGAGGGATTGTCCTTGGAGACGATTTTCTGGGCCAGCTTGGCGGTGGTGGGCACGCAGCTCACACCGGCGATGCCGACGACGGGGTTGATCTTGCCGCCACTGACCCAGTACATGAAGTACCCGCCCAGCAGGCCGCCGATGCCGGAGAGCAGCAACGCCACGCAGCCGAGCAGCAGCAGGGGCAGCACCTTGGGGTCGAGCAGGGTGTTGGCATCGCAGAGGATGCCGAGCATCAGGCCGAGGAACAGGGTGGAGCAGTAGAGGATCGGGCCGCTGAGCAGGTCCTGGAAGGCCTTGATGCCGGACTCGCGAATCACGATGCCGAGGAAGAGCGAGAAGATCAGCGGGGAGGCGACCGGGAGGAGGAACGAGAGCACCACGCAGGTGATCGAGGCGATGGCCATCTTCTCGATCGCCGAATATTTGCGCTGGTTCGGCGGGGGATACATGGGGATCGAGCGCAGGCGCTTGGGCACCATCAGGCGGATGAGGTAAGGGTAGCCGCCATAGGTGAGGCCCAGGTAGAGGTAGGCCACGACTGCGATGGGGACAAAGAGATCCGGGGCGAGCTTGAGCGAGGTGAAGAGCACCATCGGACCGTCGGCACCACCGACGATGGCGATGGCCGCGGCCTGCTTCGTCGTGAAGCCAAACCAGGTGGCGATGGGCATCGTCATGATGCTGCCCAGCTCGGCGAACAGAGCCACCGTGATGCTGGTGTAGGGCCTCGCCAGGATGAACCCGATGTCGAGCAGGGAACCGATGCCCAG
>JAHFTI010000027.1:0-9492 GCA_023265535.1 Opitutaceae bacterium | reverse complement strand
CAGGCACGCGATGAGGCCGTTGCTGAAGGTGAAGGTGTAGATGGGCTGCAGCCAGTCGATCTGGAGGATGGTCATGAGGTCGGCCGCATTGCGGACTGCGTCCGTCGTCGCTCCCGCCTGTGCCTCGATGAAGAGATTGCCCGTGCCGCCGTGCAGGTTCAGGGGATCGAAGAACATCACGGAGGCATTGATCGTGGCCATGCCCAGGCCCATGGGGATCATGATGAGCGCCTCGAGCACGCCCTTTCTGCCCAGGTACATCAGTACCAGTCCGAGCACGATCAACCCGATGCGGGCGAACGCGACCTGAGGGCTCACCGTGAAGAGGGTGGTGATGCCCTGGAAAATGTCTTGCAGGGATTGCAAGGTGACCATGGTGCTTGTGGGGATAAGGGTGGACCGACGCGACAGAAACGAAGCAGGAACCATGCGCGGATGCGCCTCAGGGGATCCTTTCTAGGCAGCGCACGGGCCAAGGGTGGCGGGTGCACGGGGCAGGCAAGGGGGGGAGAGGCTCAGCAGCGCGCTGTTGAGTGCGGTGACTAAGTCAGCTCCTTGTCGAGTTGTCAGTGTTCCATATTGTGGAGTTCTGCTGTTCAATTTCAGCTTTCCTTGTCAATTAGCTGCTCAAATGGAGGCGCAAAATTTGCCCAGTCCGAGGCTGCGGGATTTCTGCCTGAATTTCTGCGGCTCCGGGCCGTGCAGCGTCGTCGCGCCTCGCCCAGTGCTACCTCGGGTCGCAGCGACGTGCGGTGCATCAGGCTTCGCTCGCGACCTGCCGGGAACGGAGGGAGTGCTGGGGCGCCAAGCCGCGCCCGGTGCGTAGATTACCGCATCGACTCCCCCCGCCGTTATGCTTGGATCAGCGGCGCCACGAAGGCGCGTGGTACCCCAAGTCCGACCTCATCCCCTTCCGCCTTGGAGGGGATGGAAACCCAGCCAGCATCATGCTCAACATCGCACTCTTCGGTCCTCCCGGAGCCGGCAAAGGCACGCAGTCGGAATTCCTCATCAAGAAGTACAACCTGTTCTACATTTCCACCGGCGACCTCCTGCGCAAGGAAATGGCCGGAAAGACCAAGCTGGGACTCGAGGCGCAGAGCATCATCGCGGCGGGCGGCCTGGTCTCCGACGAGATCATCGTACAGATCATCGAGAAGACCATCACCGACAACCGCAGCTCCAACGGCTTCCTCTTCGACGGTTTTCCGCGCACCTACATCCAGGCCTACATCCTCGAGGGCCTGATGCTGAAGCTTCACACCTCCCTGAATTGCCTCATCAGCCTCAATGTCCCCGAGGAGGAGTCCGTGCGGCGCCTCATGAACCGCGGCATCACCTCAGGACGCAGCGACGACAACGAGGTGGTCATCCGGAACCGGCTGCGCGAGTACAGCTCGAAGACCCTTCCCGTCCTGCAGTTTTACAAGGACAAGGGCATCTTCATCGAGCTCGACGGCACCGCCCCAATCGACCAGGTGCACGCACGCATTTCCGAGATCGTCAGGAATGAGCTCAGCAAGAGCCTCTTCAATGTAGTGCTTTTTGGATACCCGGGCTCGGGGCGCGGCTCCCAGGGCAAGGCCCTCGCTCGCAAGTACGGCCTCGAGTACGTGGCCACCGGCCCGATGCTCGACGACGAGATCAAGAAGGGCTCCGAGATCGGCAAGCGCATCAACAGCCTCTACGAGAACGGCCAGCTGGTCCCCGACGAGATCGTCGTGCAGCTCATCGAGAAGAAGCTCGCCGATTCGAAGGATGTGAAGGGTTTCATTTTCAAGGGCTTTCCTCGCACGCTTGTGCAGTCCTACATCCTCGACGGCCTGCTCAAGAAACACGGCTCCTCCATCGCACGCATCATCGACATCGAGGTGCCCACCCTGGAGCTCATCCGCCGCCTGGACGAGCGCAGCAAGACACCGGGATGCATGCCCTACGACAACAGCACGTCGAAGATCGTGAAGCGCCTCCATGAGCACGAGACCAAGACGGTTCCCGTCATCCAGAAGTACCAGCAGCTCCACGGGGTCGTGCGTATCGACGGCATGGGCAGCTTCGAGGAGGTCTTCGACCGCATTTCCTGCGCCATCGACGACGCACTGAAGAGCCTGCGCTGAGTGCCAACACAGGTCTCCTCCGCCCTGGGCCTGAAGGGTGGGGGGGGCGGTGCCTCGGGTTCCCCTCTTCTGGAGCGGTGGCGCGCTGTCAGGTTTCCCCGAACAGCTTGTGCTTAGTCGGTGTGGACTTGTGACGATTGTAAGGCGTCTCACTCGCCCTGATTACCCCATGGTCTCAGTCCGCTTCATCCCGTGCCTGTTCCTGGAGGCCCGCCTCGGGCTTCCGGCATGCGCTCACATGGGGACATTCCCTGTCGGAGGTGAACGGTGAGTCCATCGGAACAGGAAGGGCGGTCCCCGCGGGCCCGTCTGCCGGTGCCCCTGCTTCAGTTCCTGGGGGTGGCCCTGGCCTATTTCCTGCTCGTGCGCGTGGGCTTGCTCTTGGCGTCCCTTCCCGGTGGCGTTTCCCCGATGTGGCCGGCAACCGGGCTTGCCATGGCGGCATGCCTGCGTTTCGGGACCACCGGCGCCCTTGGGGTCCTGGCTGGGGCTGCGGTCGCCAACTGGCTGAGCTTCCCACGTGTGGAGATCGTGCTCGTCCTCTCACTTGCGAACCTTGCGGAGGGCTGGCTGGGTGCCTGGATGGTCTCGTGGGTCAGGCGTGTTGCCAAGTCGGACAGTGACTGGCTGCTCGGCGCCTCCCTTTTCCCGGCGATCCTGCTCGCCCCGATCGTGAGTGCGATGTTCGGAGTTTCGGGTCTGCTCCTTGCAGGTGCCGCCCCCGCAGGGCTCTGGCAGCAGCTCTTCATCACCTGGTGGGTGGGTGATGTCGTGGGGGCGATGACCTTGCTGCCCTCCCTTCTCCATTTCATGGGACTGCTTGGGCAAAGGGAGGCGTCGCTGCGGCCCTTCATTCCGCGCCTGCTCGGGACCCTGGTCCCCGCGCTGCTCGTGGCCTGGCTGGTCTTTGCCTCGCCAGCACGCGCCGAGCTCGTGTTCGCGACCCTGCCTGTGCTTTTGCTTGCCCGTTGTCTTCTCGGAAGGCCGGGCGTCCTTCTGGTGGGCCTGGCCCTCTCCCTGTGCGCCATCGCGTCGACGCTGGAGGGGGCGGGACTCTTCCTGGCGGGCAGCCTCAATGAGAGCCTTCTCTACCTGCAGATTTTTCTCTTTGCCTTCAATCTCATCGCCGTCGCCCTGCCCCTGTTTCGTCTGGAGCGGAGTTTTGTGCTTCCCGCACTGCTCATGCTGACTGGCTGGCTGGTGAGCGGGTGGCTTTTCGCAGGGGTCATGCTCCGCACGGCGGAGAGGCGCGAAAGCCTGGTCCTGGACCTCTCCGATGAGGCGGCCACCCAGATCCAGCGCCGCATGGCGCGCTATGAGGAGGCGTTGCGCGGCGGCGTGGCCTTCCTGTCCTCCCGGCCGCAGCTCACGCGCTCCGAGTGGGACGCCTTTGCCGACAGCCTCAACATCCACACCCGCTTCCCCGGGATCAACGGGATGGGTGTGGTCTTCCCGGTGCGGGAGGCGGACTTCGCCGAATACGAGCGCCAGCGTTCTGCGGATGGGTGGCCGGGCTTTGCCATCAAGCCCGTCCCCTCGTTCTCCCATGCTCCCGGCAGCGATGCCTATGTCATCACCTACATCTCCCCGGCCCCCGCCAATCGTGCCGCGGTGGGACTGGACCTGGCGAGCGAGCCGCATCGGCGCCTGGCTGCGGAGCGGGCCCGCGACCTTGGCGGACCGGTCATCACCCGGCACATCCAACTGGTGCAGGATGGGATCAGGCGCCCGGGCTTCCTGATGTACCTTCCTGTCTATGAGCCCTCGCCAAGTGAGGCGGGCAAGCGGAGGCTGAAGGCCTGGGTCTACGCCCCCTTCATCTGTGAGAACCTGATGAGTGGACTCTTCGGCGCACGGGAGCGCCGCCTCGCACTTTCCCTCTGGGAGACGACAGCCGAGGGAAAACGGGTGCTGATCCACCGCTCCGCAGGCTGGCGGGAGGGGCGCCCCGCGCGGACTCACACCGTCTCAATCCATGGCTGTGACTTCACCGCCGAATGGATCAAGGGAGAGGAGTTTCCGGTGATCGATGAGCACGGTCTCTCCACCACCGCCGCCGCCTTTGCCCTGATGAGTGTCATGCTCGCCGGAATGGTCTACAACCTGGAGCGCTCCGGTCGGGAGGCACGGCGCCTGATTGCGGAGACCACCCGCGACCTCGCCGCCGCCAAGACGCGCGCAGAGGCTGCCGCCCGGCTCCAGGGCGCCGTCCTTGACGGCACGCCGTACAGTATCATCGCCACGGATACAAATGGACTCATCGAGGTCTTCAATTCAGGGGCGGAGCAGATGCTGGGCTACACCGCCTCCGAGGTCATCGGAAAGAGGACGCCCGTCCTCTTTCACCTTGAGAGCGAGGTCAGGGCGCGTTCCGAGGAGCTCTCCAAGCGGGCGGGGCGCCGCATCGAGCCGGGGCTCGAGACCCTGTTCAGCTACGCGTTGCTCGGCCTGCAGGATCAGCTGGAGTGGACCTACGTGCGCAAGGATGGAAGCCACCTTCCCGTGCTGCTGAGCATCACCAGCCTCCACGACCGCGAGGGGCGCATCACCGGCCACCTCGGAATCGCCTCCGACCTGACCGAACGCAAGCGCACCGAGGAGGACCTTCGCCGCTCCCAGAACCATCTTGTCTCGATCTTCTCAGCCGTTGAGGAAGGCCTGGTGATGCAGGACACCCATGGCGCCATCCTGGAGTGCAATGCCTCCGCGGAGCGCATCCTGGGACTCACGCGTGAGCAGATGAGCGGGCGCGACTCGCTGGATCCCCGCTGGCAGGCCGTGCGTGTCGACGGCACCCCTTTTCCGGGGGATGAGCATCCCGCAATGGTCACCCTGCGCACGGGCAGGCCCCTGCGCGAGATCCTCATGGGGCTTCGCAAGCCCGAGGGCAACACCACCTGGATCACCATCAACAGCCATCCTGTCCTGGATTCAGGCGGCCAGATAGTCGCGGTGGTCTGTTCCTTTGCCGACATCACCCAGCGGCGCGCGCAGGAGCACCAGCTGCGCTCATCGATGCTGGAGATCATCAACCTCAAGACCGCACTCGACGAGCATGCCATCGTGGCGATCACCGACCGCGCGGGGGTGATCCAGTATGTCAACGAGCGCTTCTGCAGGATTTCAAAGTATGGCCAGCACGAGCTCATCGGGCAGACGCACAGGCTGGTGAACTCCGGGCTCCATCCCCCCGAATTTTTCCGCCAGATGTGGCAGACCATCAGCTCAGGCCGCGTCTGGCATGGGGAGATTGCCAACAGGACGAAGGACGGCGGTCTTTACTGGGTGGAGACCACCATCGTGCCCTTCCTGGGCGACGATGGGAAACCCAGCCAGTATGTCGCCATCCGCACCGACATCACCGAGCGCAAGCTCCTGGACGAGGAGCTGGCCCGGGCCCGCGACGAGGCGCTCGCCAGCTCGCGCCTGAAGTCGGAATTCCTCGCGACGATGAGTCACGAGATCCGCACTCCCATGAACGGTGTCATCGGCATGACCGAGCTCCTGCTCAGCCAGCTCCAGAGCGAGCAGCAGCGTGAGATGGGCCGCACCATCCAGTCCTGCGCGCGCAACCTGCTGGTGATCCTCAACGACATCCTGGACTTCTCCAAGATCGAGGCCGGACGCATCGAGATCAATCCGTGGCCCTTCAGACCCGCCCAATTGCTGCGCGAAGTGACCGCCCTGATGACGCCGCGGGCTGCCGAGAAGAAACTTGCCATCAGCTGCGAGGTGGATCCGCGGCTCGAGGAGCAGCATCTCGGCGACTCGGACCGTATCCGGCAGGTGCTGGCCAACATCCTCAACAACGCCATCAAGTTCACCGACCAGGGATCCGTTTCCATCAGCGCCCGCACCCTGGATGTCGAGCCCAACTCCAAGGCGGGGATTGTGCGCTTCGAGGTGCGTGACACAGGCATTGGCATCTCATCCGAGGCGATGCCGAAGCTCTTCCAGCCCTTCGTGCAGGTGGATGGATCGGTCACGCGTCGTTTTGGGGGCACGGGTCTTGGACTGGCCATCAGCAGGCGCCTGGTTGAGCTCATGTCGGGCCGCATCGGCGTGCAGAGCGAGGAGGGCAGGGGCTCACTGTTCTGGGTGGAGCTGCCGCTTGCCCTGTTCAACGAAACCATCGGGGAGCAGTTGGTCCCGCTTGCACCCCAGGATACACCGCCCCCCATCGCCCAGCCTGCTGCCGCGCGCGCCTTGCACTTGCTCGTCGCGGAGGACAATCCGGTCAACCAGGTGGTCGTCCGCATGATGCTCGAGAAGCTCGGGCACCGATGCGAGATGGCCGAGAACGGCGAGGAGGCGCTCACGATGCTCGCACGCGGCAGCTATGATGCAGTCCTGTTGGACTGCCAGATGCCTGTGCTCGACGGCTACCAGACTGCCCGGCGCATCCGTGCGGGGACCGTGGCCGGCGTGCGAAGCAACATGCCCATCATCGCGCTCACCGCCTACGCCATGGCGGAGGACCGGGCGCGTTGCCTCGATGCCGGCATGGATGACTATGTCACGAAACCCCTGGAACTCGCCGGTCTGATCGAGGCGCTCGAACGAGTGAGCAGCCGTCTTGGCTGAGGTTCTGTCTCAGGGGGGGGCTGATGCGGATGACGCAGGCGCAGGTGCTGGGAGGGGCTTGATGTCCAGTATTTGATAATTACTTTATTAAAGAAGTAATTTAAATTAACTAGTCCAAAATAGTAATTGAATAAGGGTGCTTTGTTCTCCTGAGTGCCTGCATGGCCAAGTATTCTGAACCGGATGAGCGAGCTGCGCTGCGGGAGCGCCTGCGTGGGCTGCGTGTGGCGCGCGGCCTGAGTCAGCGTGAGCTGGGGCTCTTGCTCGGTGTGAACCAGAAGCGCGTGGCTCGCATCGAGGCGGCGCCCGAGCTGGCCAGTCTCGGCCAGGTCCGCCGCCTGCTGACCCTGCTGGGAGCGCGCATGGAGATTGTGGAAACCGTGCCTGCACCCGAGGCCTCCTCGGTTCGGGCGAGCCTGAGGCAGGGCAGGGGACGTCCCATGGGGTCCTCCGCGCCAGGCGTTCCTGCTGCAAGGCCGGAGCGGTCCCAGCCTGCGGGTGAACGGATCGTCCCCGAGGAGGAGGCGCGTCCCGGCACGAACTGGTCCTCCGCCTGGGATTGAAAGTGCGCTATCGTCTGCCTGTGTTTGCGGTTTTTGGGGCTCTGGGCATTCTCCGGCAACTCCTCCGGTATGTCCTCCTACAATAACTCTTCCGAAATCATCAGGGCCTGGATCGCTTCCGCCAATGCGGGCAACGTCGACGGCATGCTTGCCCTCTACTCGCCCAACGCCCTGCTCCTCCCGACCTTCTCGCCGCACACGCTGCGCGACACCGAGAGCCGGCGCGCCTACTTCGAGCGCCTTGCCAGCCGCAAGGGCTTTTCCGCGATGCTCCACGACAAGACCGTGAAGGTCCAGCTGGTGGCCCCCGGCATCGAGGTGATCAGTGGCATCTACCGTTTCGGACTGGAAATCGACGATGAGCCGCTCGTCTTCGAGGCCCGCTTCAGCATCACGGTGAACCTCGAGGCCAAGGGGCCCATCCTGCATCACCACAGCTCGCAGCTGCCGCGCACGCTCAGTTGAGCGGGTTTGCGGGTCGAAAATTTTCACTTCAGGGCCTTGCTCCACAGGCCCTTGCACTGTCTTTGCCCGGACTTTGCGAGAGTTCCCAAAAAATTCCTTGCCAAGGACCGGGCGCCCCTCTGTTTTCAACCACTCATTCCATGCAAAAGACCAAAAAGTCCGTTGCCAAGCGCTTCAAGCTGTCCGCCAAGGGCAAGCTCATTCGCCGCACCCCGGGCTTCCGTCACCTGCTCGGTTCGAAGTCCACGAAGCAAAAGCGTCGTGCGACCAAGGACAAGCTCGTTGCGGAAGGCCACGCGGGTCCGTTGAAGGCCTGCCTGCCCTTCGGCCTGTAAGCCAAGCGCATCAAACCATAACTTCGCTCGACGGGTGAACATCTACTGGCGACCCGCCGGCGACCAAATCCTAAGGATCATATAACATGCCTCGTGTCACAAACTCCCCCGCGTCGCGCAAGCGCCGCAAGAAAGTGCTGAATTACGCCAAGGGCTATTTCGGCAACAAATCCAAGCTCTTCCGCTACGCGAAGGAAGCTGTCCAGCATGCCTGGCAGTATGCCTATGCCGCCCGCAAGAAGAAGAAGGCTGACTGGCGCGCTCTCTGGATCGTGCGTCTCAATGTTGCCTGCCGTGACAACGGCATGAGCTACAGCCGCTTCATCGAGGGCCTCAAGGCCGCCAACATCATCATGGATCGCCGCGTCCTCAGCGACCTCGCCATCCGTGACGAAGTCGCCTTCAAGGGCCTCGTCGCCCAGGCCCAGGCCGCCCTCAAGGTCAAGGCCGCCGCTCTCAAGCAGGCCTAAGCGCCCCACTTGATTTCCCTAAGACGGGCCTCCCACAAGGAGGCCCGTTTTTTTGTGGCCTGTCCCAGCGCCTTCTTCCGGCGCCGCCCAACTCCGGCGCCGTTATTTCCCTTCTGCCTCTCGCTTCCTCTTCCGCTCCGCACCCTTTGTCCCCTCTGAGGCAGACTGGGTGGCAGGGAAGGAGACATCCGCCCTCCGACATACGGCATCCGACCTCCGATTTTCTTCGTGCCCTCCGCCTGTTCTCTGCTCAACATTCGCCCCTTATTTCCATGCAAGACCAACTTACCGCGATCATCGACAAGGCGCAGGCAGAACTGCCCGCCATCCAGAACCGCCCCGACTTCGAGGCGGCCAAGGCTCGCTATGTCGGCCCCAACGGCTTGCTCACCGGGCTGATGAAGCAGATGGGCGGCGTGCCCAAGGAGCAGCGCCCCGTGTTCGGAAAGTTGATCAATGAGGCCAAGGCCACCCTGCAGGCCCAGCTCGACGCCACCCTCGCCCGCATCGAGCAGAACGAGCTCGCCGCCAAGCTCGGGCCCGCCATCGACCCGACCCTTCCGACCCTCGACGTCGGCCCTGGCACCCGCCACCCGCTCACCCTCGTGCGCGAGGAAATGTGCCGCATCCTGCGCAAGGTCGGCTTCGTCGTCGCCGACGGCCCCGAGGTCGAGACCGAGTACTATTGTTTCGACGCGCTCAACACGCCCGCCGACCACCCGGCCCGCGACACCCAGGACACCTTCTACCTCCCCGAGAACGCCCGCTTCGCCAACGTCTCCAAGAAGGTCCGCGAGGAGCGCTACCTGCTGCGCACGCACACCTCGTCCGTGCAGATCCGCACCATGCTCAAGGGCCCGCCGCCGATCCGCATCGTGTCGCCCGGCCGCGTCTACCGCCGCGACACCACCGACGCCACGCACTCCGCCAACTTCCATCAGCTCGAGTGCCTCTACGT
>JAHFTI010000395.1:460-4609 GCA_023265535.1 Opitutaceae bacterium | reverse complement strand
AGCGCCAGTTGCAGCGGATGGGCTGATCGTCGGGGGGCAGGGCGGGCAAGGGCTCGCCTGCAGCCGGCCTGAAGGCGAGCGGGTAGACGGGTTCGTCGTCGGCGCCGCCCTCGTGCGGGGCCCCGGCAGCCTCCAGGACATCGCGGCGCGAGCGGTGGCAGGGAAAGATCAGTCCGAGCGCATGCAGCCGCGCCAGTGCCTTGCGGTAGATGGGGATGCGGGCGGCCTGGTTGTAGGGCGCGTGGGGGCCGCCCCTGTCCGGTCCCTCGCTCCAATCGAGCCCGAGCCAGCGCAGGTCGCCAAGCGCCGCCGCCGAATATTCCGGCCTGCAGCGTGCCTGGTCGAGGTCGTCGTCCCGGTACACCAGCGTGCCGCCCGCAGCCCGCGCCCGCTGCGCGGCGAACCAGAAGGTGCGCGCGTGGCCGAGGTGCAAGTGCCCGGTGGGCGAAGGGGCCAGTCGGCCGCGGTAGGGGGAGGACATCGTGGTGCTGTGACTCCCCTCCATCAAGGGCTCCCGCGGCCAGCGCGCAATTCCGATCCGCCGCGCACACGCCGTGCCCGCCGCGGGCAATTGTTCCAAAGAGATAAAAAGTGTCGTCCGCCGCCGCTTCTGGCCTGACAAGCGCGTTTGGAATTTGCAATTTCACCGGATGCAAAAAGCGGTCCTGTTGAAAGCGGTCCTGGCGGAGTTGGAAAACGAACTCCGCATGCTCACCGAGGCTGCCAACACCGCCAGGGACGAGGCCACCAACGAGGAGAGCCGCGCCGAGGACCGTTTCGACATGCGCAGCCAGAGTGCCGCCTATCTCGCGGCGGGCCAGGCCAAGATGGCCGGCGAGACCGCCGACGCCATCACCGCCTACCGTTCCCTGCCGACCAAGACCTTCACCGAGGCCGATCCCATCGCCACGGGCGCCCTCGTCGTGCTGCAGTCGGGCGCGCGCAAGAGCTACTATTTCCTCGGGCCCCAGCGCGGAGGCCTGGAGGTCACCGTCGAGGACAAGACCGTGATCGTCGTGACCGCCGCCTCGCCCCTGGGACACCAGCTGCTGGGCCGCAGGGTGGGGGACACCGTCACGCTGCCCGGTCGGCCGAAGCCGGTGGAACACACCGTGGTCCGGGTCGAATGACGGGGCGGCTTGGCTGACTGGCTGGCCGGGCCTGTTTTTGCGGACAGGGCCTGCGTGCCCAGCGCAGTCACCACGCCACGAGCCCCTGACCCGGGAGGGGGCCGAATCCTGGGGGCTTCCTCAGCGGCGCGGCAGCGTGCCCATCCAGGCCACGAGCTCCTCGCTGCATGCCTTCCAGCTGCGGAACTTCCTGGCGGCGGCCTCGCACCGCAGCTGCGAGCGCAGTTCCGGGCTGCGCAGCAGGAGGGACAGCGAGGCGGCGAGGTTGCCCGCATCCAGGCCGCCCAGGCTGAGGCAGCCGCCCCCGCGCGAGATCTCGCCCAGCGCGCCGTTGGCCGAGCACATGCAGGGCTTCCCGCGTATCAAGCTTTCAACTACAGGCAGTCCGTAGCCCTCCTCGAGCGAGGGGTACACGGTGAGGTCGCAGGCGGCGTAGGCCTCCTCCAGGCCCGCCTCGTCCACGGCGCCCGAATGGCGCAGGGGACGGCCCGCCGCGCGCAGGCTTTCGATGCGGGCCAACGCCTCGCCCGCGCTCTCCCTGCGCGCCAGTCCCACGAGGTGCAGCCGGAAACGGTGCCCGAGCGTCCAGAGGCTCTCGCAGGCCTCGAGAAGGGCGAGGTGGTTCTTGCGTCCCTCGAGCGTGCAGAGGCAGAGCAGCTCGGGGTCGCGGGTGCTGTTGCCCTGCTCGGGCAGGCCGGTGTCCCGTGCGGCGGGAGCCTGGGGCGGGGCGGGGGCGTCGATGCCGGGAGTCAGGTGGATCAGGGGCGGGCGGTCCTTCAGGCCGAGCCAATCCCAGTATTCGGACAGGCAGCGGCGTGAGTCCTCGGAGACGGCCGCCACACCATCCAGGCCCGCGAGCTCGCGCAGGTAGGAGGGAAAGCGCGCCACGGTCTGCCGCGGGAAGAGGGCGGGGCGCCTGAGCGCGATCGCATCGTGGAAGAGGGCGACCACGGGGCCGGGTTGCGCCGCTCGCAGGGCGGGCAGGGCGGCGGCGACCGCGGGGGAAAAGAGCTCCGGCAGCAGGGCGCCGGCGGGGGAGCCCGTCGGTTGGGCGGGCAGGCCGGGGCCGCCGCGCGAGAGGCGTCTCCAACGGCCGCGCAACCTGGCCCCGAGCGGCCAGCTCGTGCCGCGTGAGTGGCCGGGACGCTCGCCGGCCAGGGTCGCGTGTTCCCAGGACTCCAGCGCACGCCAGTGTCCCGCATGGGGGTCCCAGGTGACAGGCGCGCCCTGCGAGGCGGCCTCAAGCTCGCGGGTCAGGCAGCGTGCCACCCTCTGGATTCCGGTGCGCGCCCGGGTGTGGCTCGTATGGCTGAGGTCGACGAGGATCATGGGGCAGGGCACACACTCTCAAGGTCTGGTCCGAACACAACGTCTCATTCCGTTTTCATGCCGGGCTCCCCGGGCGCCGTATCCTCGATGCGAATCATGAGGACCTCAAGCGGAGGCGTGGAGGCCTGCCCTGCCTGCCGGGCCGGCTCGGGGGTGAGCCTGAGCTCCAGTTCCGTCTCGGTGCCCGCCTCGAGGGGCAGCCTGAGGTTCCAGGGCGGGGAGCCCGCGACCAGGCCGGTCCTGGCGGGAGCGGTGCCCGAGCGTAGGGAGTAGGCGATGGCTCGGCCCCTGAGCGACTCCTGGTGGCCTCGTGCCGGAGCGAATTCCATCACCAGCCGGCTGGCGGAATGTGGCCGGAGCTGAAGCAGCGCCCTGGCCTCCATCCTGTTGGGCACTCCGATCCGGGGACTGAAGCCCTCCAGCAGGCTCACGCGGTTGGCCTTCGTGAGCAGCGCGAAGGACGCTGTCTCGAGGAGGCGCGGCGAATTGGCATCCCAGCTGCGTGCCCACTCGGCGCCGACAAGGCGGGCCGCGGTGGCGGGTGCGGCCGGGTTGTCCTCCCGGAGCACATGCTGCCGCAGGTAGCCGCCCGCCTCGGGATCGCGCAGGGCATAGACCAGCGGCACCTCGGGAAGGACGTAGGGCGCCCACATGCCATGGAAAAAGGCCATCTGGAAGCTCGCTGAGTCGACCAGGAGCGCCCTGTTGCCGCCCCCGTGGGCGAGTGCCGGCTTGAGGCGCTGCCAGTCCCGGGTGAGGTCCTTGCGCGCCGACCACCACCAGGAGTACTTGTGGAAATGCCAGCAGCTGAAGCAGAGGAAGCCGCCTAGCAGCACGAGGCCGGCGAGGCGCAGGAGCCGCGCGCCCGGTTTCGCCTCCGGGCGCGGAAACAGCGCCGCCAGCGTTGCGAGGGTCCAGGCCGCCGCGACGGCACCGGTGAACTGCACCGACTTCTGCCAGCCGTAATGGAAATTTGAATACAGTGTGTAGGCCAGGAGCAGCGCCCCGCCCGAGGCGATCAGCAGGGCGCCGGCGCGGTCCCGGGCCCTGCGCAGGGCCAGCACCAGGCCGGCCGCCAGCGCAAGGCTCACGGCCAGGCCCAGCCAGGTGCCCAGTCGGCCCGCGGCCGAGGGGCAGAGGCTCAGGAGGCCGGGCACCAGCTCCGCCGGCTCGAGCGGCTGGAGCAGGTTGGCCCAGTTCTGGTTGGCGCGTGCCGTTTCGAAGGATGCGAGAAAACCCATCCACGCGCGCAGCGTCGTGGCCGGGTTCAGCAGCGCCGCCGCCGCCCAGCATGCGGGAGCCAGGAACAGGGCCGCCGCCCCGGCTCCCCTTCGCCAGAACAGCCTGCGCAGCCAGAGCAGCCCGGCAGGGAGGGCCACGAAGGGGAACATCTCGGGATAGCAGCAGAGCAGCCCGTGCACGGAGAAGGCCAGCAGGGTCAGCCAGCGGCGCCGATCCACACCCGGATCCAGCGCACGCTCCGTCGACAGCACCGCCGCCGCCCCGAGGAGCGCCCCCAGCAGGTTGGGCAGGTTGGCGTTGAAGTGGGCGAAGAGGAAGACGGGTTGCAGCAGCGCCAGTGCCGCCGTGGCCGGCAGGGAGGGCTCGCCGCCAAAGAAGCGGCGCAGGAGCAGCACCGAGGCGGCCAGCCAGGGGATCATCAGCGCGGCGCTCAGCGCCAGGTACACCT
>JAHFTI010000395.1:0-450 GCA_023265535.1 Opitutaceae bacterium | reverse complement strand
CTCGGAGGGGCGGTCCAGCAGCGCGGCGCAGAAGGCCAGCAGTCCCTCGCCGCCCATCCGCCCCCAGATGGGGCGCAGGCCCGTGATGGCCCCCACGCTGTTGAAGGCGGGATTCAGCGGGTCGGGCGTCGGGCCGGTGAGGTAGGTGTGCGTCCGCAGGTGCTCGGCACCGGTCACCCAGAAGTAGCTGTCGTGGTTGCTCGTCCCGTCAAAGAAGAGCAGGTCGGGCTTCACCATCAGGGGTGCCAGGAGCAGGAGCATGGACACGCCTGCCAGGCCGGCGCCCAGCATCTCCCTCCCGGGCCTGAGCAGGGGCGCCAGGTCCGCCGCCAGGCTGCGCCGCGCCTTGCCACGGAGGAGCAGGAGACCCACCGGCCAGAGGCAGCAGGCCGCCGCCCCCCAGCTCAGCGGGAGGAAAAGGTTCACCACGCTGATGTTCCAGACCAGCAC
>JAHFTI010000394.1 GCA_023265535.1 Opitutaceae bacterium | reverse complement strand
TGGTCATCAGGCCGCAGGAGATACCGGCCACGGGGGCGATGATCGGAACGCCGGCATCCATCAGGGACAGACAGCCGCCGCAGATCGAAGCCATCGAGGTCGAGCCGTTGGAGGCCATGATCTCGGAGACGACGCGGATGGAGTAGGGGAAGGCATCCTCGGGGGGAAGCACCGGAACGAGGGAGCGCTCGGCGAGGGCGCCGTGGCCGATTTCGCGGCGACCGGCGGCACCGAAGCGGCCCGTCTCACCCACCGTGAACGGGGGCATGTTGTAGTGGAGGATGAAGCTCTTGGAGGTGGCGCCGCCGGTGAGGCCGTCCATGTCCTGGGCTTCCTTGGTGGGGCCGAGGGTGGTGACGACGAGACCCTGGGTGTCGCCGCGCTGGAACAGGCCGGTGCCGTGCACGCGGGGGAGGACGCCGACCTCGCAGGAGATCGGGCGGAGGCTCTTGGCATCGCGGCCGTCGGCGCGGACGCCGCGCTCGAGGACGGTGGCGCGGTAGGCCTTGTATTGGAGCTCCTCGAAGACGACTCCGACCTCATGGTCGGCGAAGTTGCCGGCGCCGAGCTCGGCGACGAGGGCGGCGGTGGCCTCGGCCTTGAGGGCCTTGATGTTGGCGGAACGCTCGGCCTTTTCCTTGCCGAAGATGGCGGCGGAAACCTTGCCACCGACGACGCGCTCGATGATGGCGCGGGACTCGGGCTTGGCAGTGACGAGCTCGAACTTGGCCTTCGGCTTGCCGGCGACGGCGACGAGCTGCTTGATGGCGGCGATGATGGGCTGGATGGCCTTGTGGGCGAACTCGAGGGCCTCGATGAACTTGTCCTCGGGCAGCTGGTCGGCGCTGCCTTCGATCATGAGCATGTCCTTCTCGTTGCCGACGTAGATCAGGTCGAGGGAGCTCTGGAACATCTCCTCGATGGTCGGGTTGGCGACGAAGGCGCCGTCGATGAGGGCGACGCGGACGCAGCCGATCGGCCCGTTCCACGGAATGTCGGAGATGGCGAGGGCGGCGGAGGCGCCGTTCACCATGGCGATGTCGGACTCGTGCTTCTGGTCGGCGGCGAGGAGCAGGCCGATGACCTGGACCTCATTGAGGAAACCTTCGGGGAAGAGGGGGCGGCAGGGGCGGTCGCAGAGGCGGGAGGTGAGGATCTCCTTCTCGGAGGGCTTGCCCTCGCGCTTGAAGTAGCCACCGGGGAAACGGCCGGCCGCGGAGTACTTCTCGCGGTAGTCGACGGTGAGGGGGAAGAAGTCCTGTCCGGGCTTGATGCCGGAGGCCACGGTGGCGGCGACGAAGACGACGGTCTCGCCGCTGCTGACGGTGACGGCGCCGTTGGCAAACTTGGCGAGGGAGCCGGTGGCGATGTTGAGGCGGAGCTCGGGGATGTTGACTGAGTGCTTCTGATTCATTGTATTACGATTTCGGATACGGATATTGCGGACGCGGTTGCGGACGGGTGGGCGGGAGGCCCGGGTTGGGTGCCGTTGCCGGAGGGGAGCCTGGATCCAGCTGGTGGGAGGGCGGTGCCGCCTGGTGGGAGGCAGGGCCCGGGGGTTTGTCCGTCTCGGTCACTGGGCTTGGAGCCCGGGACTGTGCGGAGCGGCTGGAGGCGCCTGGGGCGCGGCGGGTGGCGGCAGTTTTGAGGCTGCGGCCCTGGAATCTCACGCAGGGCGGGCCTTTTGAGGGGCCTGTTGCTGCGGCAGGGGAGGGACGGTGCCTTGGTTGGGCGGGCCGGACCTTGCTCCTCGTCGGGGAACCCGAGAGATTTCTGGAAGGCGCCCTCTTCCCCGTGGGGAGGGAGGCTTTCAGAAATGCCCCGTGTCAGTCGGCGAGATTGTTTGCGGTCAAAACAATCAAGGGCGACCTGATCGGCAGGTCGCCCTTGGAAAGTGTCGATTACTTGCGCAGGCTGAGCTTCACAAGGATCTCGTTGTACTTGGAGAGATCGTGACGCTTGACGTAGTCGAGGAGCTTGCGGCGGCGGGAGGCCATCTGGAGAAGGCCGCGGCGGCTGTGGAAGTCCTTGCGATGGGAGCGCAGGTGTTCGGTGAGATGGTTGATGCGAGCGGTGAGCAGCGCGATCTGGACCTCGGAGGAACCGGTGTCGGATTCGTGTGCCTTGAACTGGCTGATGATTTCGGATTTAACGGGCGTGGACATGTTTTGTTGGTTTCTTTGACTGAACGAGTCTGTAGGGGAGGAGCTCCCGTGACTTCCGCCAAGCCCCTGGTTGAGAGGCATTAGCCGAAGCCACCGTTTAATCCCCTTGTGGGGGACCAGACAGGGTGAAGGTCCGCGACCTGCGGGCCTTCACTAACGCAAGTGCGGGAGAATCGATTGCGTGAGCGCGCTGGGCAAGCGAAAAAGTGCGGCTGGGGGGAAGGCCTCTGTTTGCGGGGGTTTAGGCAAGGGGGCATGGGGGGCGGATTCCGGAAGCCGGAGGTCGGAGGTCGGAGGTCGGATATCGGAGGCCCGAGGACGGATGTCGGGGATTGGATAGCGAAAGTCGGAGGTGAGAACATGGAGCTTGGGGAGCTCGGATGGCTGAGGGCGGGTGGAGAATGGGGGCTGTCGTGCATTTCTGGTGAGTTTATCTGGCGTTCAATGGGCTGCCTTCTCTTGTAGATGCCAGCCGATGTCTCTTTTGCCCCAAAATTGCCTGACGTGCCTTGTCCTTGGCCTGTTACTGCTGTCCTCACGCGGGCTGCTTGCGGGGGGCGCACAGGGGGCGAGGGTGCAAGATACGGCGCAGGAGTCGTTTGAGCCGGCAATTGATTTCTCGTGTGTCGGCTATCGCGAGGGGCTGCAGCCGCCTTTGGTGGAGGGCGTGCTTCGCGTGGAGGCTGTGAAGGGCGATGCCACGGCTCTCCTGCAGGCGGCGCTGGATGCAGTGGGGAGCCGGGAGCCGGGGCGGGATGGCTTTCGCGGGGCCTTGGTCCTGGGGGAGGGGCGCTTTGAGGTGGCGGGGCAATTGCGCGTAAAGGCATCGGGGGTCGTGCTCCGGGGGAGTGGCAGCGGGGCGGGTGGCACTGAAGTGGTGGCCACCGGACTTTCGCGCCGTAGTCTGCTTGAGGTGCGAGGGTCGGTGCCCGAGGAGGGGCCGGGGCAGGCCATCGTCGGCGAGGTGGAGGCGGGGGCAGTGGACTTTGTCGTGGCGGAACTGGGAGGCCTGGCAGTCGGGGATCGGGTGCGGGTGCGCCGTCCCTGCACCCAGGCCTGGATCGATGCCTTGGGCATGAACACCCATCCGGGTTCCTTCGCGAACCTGCGGGTGATCTGGCAACCGGGTTCCCGCGAACTGGCTTGGGACCGTCGGGTGGTGGCGCTCGATCCGGTGTCACGGCGCGTGACCTTGGATGCCCCTTCACCTGTGCCCTGAACCAGCGCTTCGGCGGCGGCACCTTGCACCGCGTCCAGGCGTCCTGCGAACCCCTGAAAGGCGTCGGCATGGAGGACCTGTCCCTGGTCAGCGCCTTCGATCCCGCCAATCCGGCGGACGAGGAGCATGCCTGGATCGGCGTGGCCTTGGACGGGGTGGAGGATGCCTGGGTGCGTCGGGTGGAGTTCCGGCACTTTGCCGGCTCGGCGGTGCGCGTGGGCGGGCGGGCCAGGCGTGTGAGCGTGCTCAATTGCGCCAGCCGCGCCCCGGTCTCCGAGCTCGGCGGTTATCGCAGGCAGAGTTTCCTTGTGGAGGGGCAGCAGGTGCTGGTGCGGGACTGCGTGGCCGAGGAGGGCCTGAACGATTTTGCGGTGGGACAACTCACGGCGGGGCCGGTGGTGTTCCTGCAGTGCCGGGCCCTTCGGGCCAAGGGCGACAGCGGGGCCTTCGAGAGCTGGGCCTCGGGCATCCTCTATGAGAACGTGGTGGTCGAGGGGGCGGGCCTTCGTCTTACCCTGGACTGGAGCCGCGGGCAGGGCGGCGGCTGGACCGCGGCCAACTCCGTGGCCTGGAATTGCAGTGCGGCGTCCCTCCAGCTGAGGGGGCCCGAGGGGGCGGAAAACACACGCGTGGAATCCCCCCGTTCCCTGTATTCCAGCCAGCTGGCACGCCGCCTGGGCGCAGCCGGGGGCACGGCCGCCGCGCCGAGGATCGAGGCGGATTCCGCAGTGCGAGGCGACGCCCAGGCAGGCGTATCAGAAACACGGATACAGCAGGAGGGGGCACCTTCGCAGCCGCTTGAGATCGTCAACGGTCGTTTCGTCATTGGCGGGCGCGCGGTGTGGGGTTCCTACATCGATGAGGGCTGGTGGCGCGGGCAGACCTATCCCGCCCTCGCGGCGAAACTGGGCGGCCGCACTGTCACGCGCTTTGTTCCCGGCCGCACCGGTCCCGGGCTGACCGAGGACCTCGACGCCATGGCCGCCGAGTACCGCACGGCCGGGCACCGCGTCTTCTTTGGCGGCGTGGGGCTCTGGTATGACCGCCGTCGCGACGACCACACCACGGAGGCCCGGGACGCCCAGGTCTGGGCGCCCTTCCACGAGATGCCCTGGGCGCGCAGCGGCAGGGGACGCGCGGTTGATGGCCTCAGCCTTTACGACCTGCGCCGTTTCAATCCCTGGTTCTAAAGGCTGAGGCCATCAACCGCGCAGGTCGAAAAGGCTG
>JAHFTI010000393.1:3711-4629 GCA_023265535.1 Opitutaceae bacterium | reverse complement strand
CACGGCAATGTGGCCGAATGGACCCGCTCCCTCTATCGTCCCTATCCCTACGACGAGGGCGACGGTCGCAACAGCACCGAAGTCAGGGGCGACCGCGTGGTGCGGGGTGGCTCATGGCGCGACCGCCCGTTCCGCGCCGCCTCCGGCTTCCGCAACCACTACAACGAATACCAGCCGGTCGTCGATGTGGGCATACGTGTCATCATCGACGAGGACCTTCAGGAGTTCCCCGCCACCGACTCCGCAGGCCGGACCGGCACCGCACTCCACCCCAGCTTCGCCAAGGGGCTGGTCTTCGCCGACAGCGGCGCCAAGGCGCTCAGGATCCTGGGGCCGGACGGCCAGCTGCGCACCCTGATGCAGAAGGTGTACTGCTACGACCTGCAGGTGCTGCGCTCAGGCAACATCCTCTTCTGCGACTCCAGCATGGAGGGTAGCACGACCCGCGAGATCACGCAGGACGGACGCAGCGTGTGGGAATACAAATCCCCGGGGGAAGTCTTCAGCTGCCAGCGCCTGGATGACGGAAGCACGCTCATCGCGGAATGCAGCCAGTCCCGCGTCAGGATCATCACACCGGAGGGAAAGGTGAAAAGCTCCATTCGCATCGAGGTGGGCCAGAAGGGCCACAAGGCCCTGCGCTGGGCCAGGCTCTCAGACAAGGGCGAACTCTGGGTCGCCCAGATGGGGGATCGCTGCCTCAAGGCCTATGACCTCGAGGGCAAGGTGCTGCGTCGCGTGGACTGTGGTGAGGAGGTGTTCGGCGTGCAGGCCCTTCCGGGCGGAGAGCTCCTCTTCAGCACGCAAAACGCACTCACCAGGATCACCCCCGGCAGCCCCGCTCCCTGGAAACTCACAGGCGCGGACATTCCGGAGATCGGCGTGAAATGGCTCTGCGGCTTCGAGTCCTTTCAGGAT
>JAHFTI010000393.1:0-3701 GCA_023265535.1 Opitutaceae bacterium | reverse complement strand
TGGCCACGGTGAGGAGGGCAAGGGAGACGCGCTTGCCCTGGTCGACAAGGACAAGCGCGTCCTTTGGAAAATGCCGGCGCACCTGAAGACCACCTGGGTGGCCGCCGCAGCCAGGCTCTGAGGCCAACCACAGCCCCCCCAGCCCCGCCCCCTGCGCCGGGGCAGAACGAGATTTCCCCCATGAACACCCGACTTGCCCCCCTTGTGAAGGGACGCGGCTGGAGCCACGCCTGGCTTTGGCGTGGCACCCTGCTTCCCCTCCTCTTCCTGTTTGCCACCTGCGGCAACGCACCGCTCCGGGCGGAGCAGGCCTCCCACCCGGGCCACCGCCTGATCAAGGCGGGATGCAATTCAAAGTCCGTGGCCATCGTCGATGCGACAGGAGCCATCGAATGGGAATACCCCATCGAACAGGAAACCAGCGACGCCTGGCTGCTCGAGTCGGGCAATATCATCTTCGCCTTCAAGAAAGGGGTCAGGGAAGTCACCAGGGAAAAGAAAACCGTCTGGGAATACCTGGCCCCCGAGAAGGCCGAGATCCACTCCTGCCAGCCGCTTCCGGGCGGGCTCTTCCTGGTGAGCGAAACGCACAAGGACATCGGCTTCCTTTATGAGATGGACTCCTCCGGGACCAAGCACCGGACGCTGAGTGTACCCTCGAAGGCAGGCCCCCATGGCCAATTCCGGCAAACCCGAAAGACCGCGGCCAACACCTACCTGGTGACCTACATGTCGGGAAAGACCCTTGAGCTCAGGCAGGACGGAAGCATCGCGGCGCAATTCCCCGTGGGCTCCTTCGTGGCGCTCAGGCTGCCGAACGGCCACACCCTGGTCGCGGGAGGCGACGCACATTGCCTCGTCGAATACGACACGCAACAGAAGGAGGTCTGGCGTCTCGACAGGAACGACCTTCCGGGCAACACCCTCGGCTTCGTCGCGGGCCTGCACCGCCTCTCGAATGGAAATGTCGTTTTCTGCAACTGGTCGGGCCACGGTGGCATCGACAATCAGGCCCAACTCCTCGAGGTCACACGCGACAAAAAAGTGGTGTGGAAACTCAAGGACCCGCGCCTTAACATGATCAGCAGCGTGACCGTGCTGGACCAGCCCGATCAGCAATCCCCGTTCAGTCAGCTCAGATAAGGTTCCCCAGCCTTCCCCCCTCCTACCCTGGCCCCCCCCTCCGACCCTCCTGAACAACATGCAATGGCAGACCCTCTCCCTCATCTCCTTGGTCGCACTCGCGACCGCCTGCAACGGGGCAAGCACCCCGGTTGCCGTCACGGCCGCCAAGCCCAAGGCCGCCGCCACGCACAAGGTCAGCCCGTCTGACACAGCCCCGGAATTGCTCGAGCCCGAAGCGGTCCTGCTTGCCGTTGAGGACCTCGTGTCCACCCACGGGACTGCCTACACAAACGGAGCAGACTACCTGCGCAGGCTGAAGGAGCTGGCGCCCCGTGTGTCGAAACTGCGTGACGCAACGCACGACAAGACCGGGCAGGCGGAGCTGCAGGCCTTCCAGACCCTGGCCCGCGAGGCCCTGCTGGCCAATCCTGCAATCGACGCCGACCAGATCGTCCTGGTAAAACGCAGCAACAACAACCTGGGATTGCCGCCCAACTGGAGTGGCAACAGCTCGATCCCGCGTGAAGGCTACGACAATGAGATCGTGCTGCTCTCAAGGCTTCGCACGACTCCCCAGCTCGAGACCCTCTACAAGCCGTCGCGCGGCGCCTTCGTCGGCGACCTGAGCCTCGCCTATGATGCTTCCAAGCTCCTTTTCTCCATGCCCGGCGGCAACAACGGGCGCTGGCACCTCTGGGAAATCCAGGCCAAGCCTTCCGCCCGCCCGAAGCGGCTGACACGCATCACCGATCCCGATGTCGATGCCTATGACGGCTGCTACCTGCCGGACGGCGGCATCGTGTTCATGTGCAATGCGACCTACCAGGGCGTTCCCTGCGTGGCCGGCCAGGACTACGTGGCGAACCTGTACAGGATGGACGCCGACGGGACCAACATGCGCAGGCTTTGCTACGACCAGGAGATGAACTGGTCCCCGATGGTCATGAACGACGGACGGGTGATGTATACGCGCTGGGAATACACGGACACCGCCCACTACTTCACACGGCTCCTGTTTTCGATGAACCCGGACGGCACGGGCCAGCAGGCACTCTACGGCAGCAATTCCTACTGGCCGAACTCCCTGTTTTACGCACGCCAGATTCCGGGGGCCCCCTCCAAGATCGTGGGCATCGTCTCCGGCCACCACGGCGAGGCGCGGAAAGGCGAGCTCGTCCTCTTCGACCTGACAAAGGGCCGTGCCGAGGCGGACGGAGTCGTGCAACGCATTCCGGGAAGGGGGAAGCCCGTCGAGCCGCGCATCGTCGACAAGCTGGTGGACGGCGTCTACCCGAGGTTCCTCCATCCTCAGCCGCTGAACGAAAAGTACTTTCTTGTGTCCTGCCAACCCAGGCCCAAGGCGCCCTGGGGAGTGTACCTGGTCGATGTCTTCGACAACAGTGTTCTGCTCTGCGAGCTGCCGGGCCATGCGCTCCTGGAGCCCGTGCTCCTGAAGGCCACGACACCGCCCCCCATCATTCCCGACCACACGGTGCGCGGCCAGACTGAGGCGACGGTGATCCTCTCCGATGTCTACGCGGGACCGGGGCTTGCCGGGGTGCCGCGCGGCACCATCAAGCGCCTCAGGATCTTCTCCTATCATTTCACCTATCGCGACATGGGCTCACACGACCTGGTGGGCATCGAAAGCGGCTGGGAAATCAAGCGTATCCTGGGCACCGTCCCCGTGGAGGCCGACGGCTCGGCCAACTTCAGGATCCCCGCCAACACCCCCATTGCCATCCAGCCGCTCGATGAAAAGGGACAGGCTGTCCAGCTGATGCGCAGCTGGTTCACCGGGCAACCGGGCGAGGTCGTCTCCTGCACGGGCTGCCATGAGGCGCCCAACAGTGCCCCGCCTCCGCGCGGCAACCTGGCGCTCAAGAGGCCACCTTCGAAGATCGAGGCCTGGTACGGCCCCTCGCGCCCCTTTGCCTTCACGACCGAGGTACAGCCGGTCTTGGATCGCAACTGCATCTCCTGCCATAACGGAAATGCACCGAAGGCGGGCCGCCCCCTTGCCAATTTCGTGACCGCGGAAACCCCGGCGAATTATCTCGCGGACAAGGCCTACCTGGAACTCCACCGCTTCGTGCGGCGCCCCGGCCCCGAGAGCGACTACCACCTGCTCAAGCCCATGGAGTATCACGCGAGCACCAGCGAGCTCATGCAACTCCTCGACAGGGGGCACCATGGTGTCGCCCTCAGCAAGGAGGACCGCGAACGCCTCGCCACGTGGATCGACCTCAATGCCCCCTGGAGGGGAGCATGGACCCCGAGGCCGGCCCAGGAGGGTGACCTTGACCCGGTGGACCGCCGCAGGGAATTGGCCCTTCGGTACGAAGGGTTCTTCATCAATCCGGACCTCGAGTATGCCGAAGCCCTCGCCAAGACCCAGCGAACCGCCGCCCCGCAGACTTCCGCGCCCCTGCCTCAGGTGGTGGCTCACCCGCCCCTGAAAACCGGCTCCTGGCCCTTTGACGCGGCCCGTGCCAAGGAGCTCCAAAACGCCGCAGGCACAAACGCCGTCCGCACCCTCGACCTGGGCAATGGGATCGCCATCGAGCTGGCCTATG
>JAHFTI010000026.1 GCA_023265535.1 Opitutaceae bacterium | reverse complement strand
CAGGCCAATCCCGCCCTCTTCAGCGACACCTACCAGACCAGCCCCACCTCGACCTCGGACAACCTGATCCTCGACAACTACAATCAGGTCGTTAACACCAACAAGAAGTTCACCGAGACCAGCGACCAGTACTACGCGATGTTCGATGGCAAGGCCATCAAGAATCGCCTCAACTGGGTCTTCGGCATGCGCAAGTCGGTGGACACTCGCACGGGCTTCGGTCCCGGCGTCGATGCCCGCTGGAACTACGCCCGCAATGCGGATGGCTCCATCTACAAGTCGACCGCCTTCGGCCCCTACGCCAACGGCATCAAGATCGACACCGTCAGCAGCCCGCTCTACGCAGGCTACACCGGCCTGCCGAGCGGCGACGTGAGCGGTACCCTGACCACTGCTGCCACGACCCTGCGTTCGCAACTCGCGGGAGCCGGGGTGATCTTCCCCGACAAGCCCGTCCTCGACGTGGTGCAGCGCCGCAAGATGCAGTACACCACCCAGGACTATCGCGGCAAGGTGAGCGGCAAGCCCTCCTTCATGGCCTCCTTCGGCTATGATCTCACCAAGAACATCGAGCTTCGTCTCTCCTACAACCGCAGCTACGCGCAGCCCGAAATGGAGAACACCCTCATCAGCGAGTCCAACGGTGGCCTGACCATCTCCGAGGATTCCAGCGTCGCCAGCGCGGCGGATGCCACCCATGCGAAGCCCTTGGGTGAAATCAAGAAGAAGAATCCTGCGCTCAAGCCCTGGACCGCCGACAGCTACGATGCCCAGGTGGCCTACTACTCCGACTCCGGTGGCAAGTTCTCCGTCTCGGCCTTCTACAAGGAAGTCCGCGACTTCCATGAGAACTTCGTCAAATACTGGGACGAACCGGGCTTCAAGGAGGTGCTCAACGAGCTCAACGCCATCACGGACGCAAATGACAACTCGTGGGACGGCTACAAGATCACCACCACCCAGAATGGAATCGGCAGTGCCAAGACCCTGGGCTACGAGCTTGAGGCCAAGCAGAACCTCGGCGCCCTCGGCGGCTGGGGCAAGCACTTCGATATCTTCGCCTCCTATTCCCACCAGTACAAGAAGCAGAAGGAGACCACTGACTCACTGCGTACGCTGGTCAACTCGGGCCGCCCCACGGCCAACGACACGGCCAGCGCCGGCATCAACTACAGCAACAAGCGCCTGAGCGTGCTCCTGCGCGGTCTCTACACCGACGTGAAGTACCGTGGCAGCGCCGCGCTGTACTACTACGACAGCCGCGACATCGTGCTCGCCAGCTGGAATCCCGCCGTGGTCAACGTGGACCTGAACATCCGCTATTCCCTCACCCGCCGTTACGGCATCTACTTCAACGCACGAAACATCCTCAATGTCTCGAATGACACGCAGCGTTACGATGTCGATACCGGGCTGGTCCCCGGCTACGCCCGCACCATCGACACCAAGCGCTTCGGCGTGAACATGGTGCTCGGCTTCACGGGCAAGTTCTAAGCCGGGTCCGCCACAGCGTCTCCTCTGACAAGGCCCGGTTCGCCCCCTCGGTGAACCGGGCCTTTTTCTTGCGCCACGCCGCCACCGCCGCAGCTCCGCACCCAGCTCATTTATGCGAACCTCCCGCCTCCGCCGGACGTCTCCCTTGCTGGACGCGGACTGCCCACGGTTCGCGTATCCATATATCTGATACATCAGGCTCCCGCCACCCGGGCACACCATGACAAAACAAACGTTCACCACCCTCGTCGCCCTCGCGGCCCTGTCCCTCCCAGCCCTCGCGCAGTACCCGACCATCCCGCCCGATGTGAAGGCGCAGGCCGACGCCAGGATGGCCGAGCTGAAGGCCCGCTCCGAGGCGGCCTGGCAGCGCGCCCTGCCCGTGGTCCGTGAGTGGGAGTCGAAGGGGCGCCCCTACCTGCCCGGCGCCGCCCTGCCCAGCGACCTTCCCCAGGCGCAGATCCCCGCCTTCCCGGGAGCCGAGGGCGGCGGCATGTTCAGTTTCGGCGGACGCGGCGGGCGCGTGCTTGTCGTCACCAGCCTCGAGGACGACGGTCCCGGCACCCTGCGCGAGGCCCTCGAGACCGGCGGCCCTCGCATCATCGTCTTCAATGTCGCGGGCATCATCCGCCTCAAGAGCCGCATCCTCGTGCGCGCCCCCTACGTCACCCTCGCCGGAAACACCGCCCCGGGCGACGGAGTCTGCGTCGCGGGCGACACCCTGGAGCTCGCCACGCACGATGTCGTCATCCGCCACATGCGCTTCCGCCGCGGCGAATCCTGGGTGGGCGACCGCAACGATTCCATCGGCGGAAACCCGGTGGGCAACATCATGATCGACCACGTCTCCGCCACCTGGGGACTCGACGAGAACATGTCGATGTACCGCCACATGTACCAGCCTCCCGAGGGCGGCAAGGAGCTCAAGCTGCCCACCGTGAACATCACGATCCAGCACTCCATCTTCGCCGAGGCGCTCGACACCTACAACCACGCGTTCGGCAGCACCGTCGGCGGCCTCAACAGCACCTTCCACCACAATCTCTGGGCCAACAACACCGGCCGCAACCCGAGCGTGGGCATGTACGGCGACTTCACCTTCGTGAACAACGTCATCTTCAACTGGCGCCACCGCAGCGTCGACGGAGGCGACCACCGCAGCCTGTTCAACCTCATCAACAACACCTTCAAGCCCGGCCCCACCACTCCCAAGGAAAGCCCGGTCGGCCACCGCATCCTCAAGCCCGAGGCACGCCGCGCCAAGCCCCGCGTCGACGAATACGGCAAGGCCTTCGTCTCAGGCAACGTGATGCTGGGCAACGAGCGCGTGACCCGCGACAACTGGGACGGGGGCGTGCAGATCGAGTCCCTCGCCCCCGCCGAGGTGATCCTCCCGCAGATCCGCTCCGAAAAGCCCTTCGATCACGCCTGGCTCAGGATCCAGTCTGCCGACGCCTCCTACCAGACGGTTCTCTCCAACGCCGGCGCCACCCTCCCGCGCCGCGACCCCGTCGACACCCGCATCGTCGAGGGCGTGCGCACCGGCATGCCCAGCTACAAGGAAGGCATCATCACCGACATCGCACAGGTCGGCGGCTACCCGGACTACAACGGCACACCCCACATCGACAGCGACCGCGACGGGCTGCCCGATGACTGGGAAACCGCGCACGGCCTGAACCCGCGGGACGCCTCCGACGCGGTGGCAGACCTCAATGGCGACGGCTACGCCAACATCGAGGACTACATCAACGGCCTCGACCCGCGCGCCCCCGCCCGCGACTGGAAGGATCCGAAAAACTGGGTCGACGCCCGCAACGCCCCCTGAGCCGCGCCCGCGACGCCACCGTGCGCCGCCCGGATGATTGACCCGGCCTCCCCACCCTCGCACCCCAGCTCCAGACAGCCCGACCATGCTCCACTTCACCAAGTCCCTCCTGCGAGGCCTCCTCGGCGCGGCCGCCCTCCTCATCGCCTGCCGCCTCTCGGCCGGACCGGAAACCCGGCTCTGGTACGGGCAGCCCGCCGCGGCCTGGGGCGAGGCGCTTCCCGTGGGCAACGGTCACCTGGGGGCGATGGCCTTCGGAGGAGTATCCAAGGAGCGGATACAATTCAACGAGGACACCCTCTGGCTGGGCGCCCCCCACGATTATGCACGCCAGGGAGCCGCGGCCTTTCTCCCGCAGATCCGCGAGCTCATCGCCCAGGGCCGCACCCCCGAGGCCGACAAGCTGGCACGCGAGACCTTCCTGGGCACGCCCGTGCGCCAGAAGGCCTACCAGCCCTTCGGCGACATCCGCCTGGAATTCCCGGGACACGTGAACCCGGCCGACTACCGGCGTGAGCTCGACCTGTCCACGGGCATCGCGAGCACCAGCTACACCCTCGAGGGGGTCCGCCACACCCGGGAACTCTTCGCCTCCTATCCCGACCGCGCACTCGTCCTCCGCCTCTCCGCCTCCAAGCCCGGCAGCATCAGCCTCGCGGTCGGCATCAACAGCCCCCACGCAGGAAGCCTCACGCGCCTCGTCACGGGCAACACCCTGCGCCTCTCCGGGCGCCTGCGCGACGGCGGCCTGCGTTTCGAGGCCTGGCTCCAGGTGCTCCCGCGCGGCGGCTCCACACGCGCCTCCTCCGACTCCCTGGCCATCGAGGGCGCAGACGAGGTCATGCTCGTGCTCGTGGCGGCCACCTCCTTCGTCAACTTCCAGGATGTCACGGGAAATCCCGCCGAGCGCTGCAGGGACATCCTGGGCAGGATTCCCGAGCTGCGCTTTGATTCGCTCCTGACACGCCATCTCGCGGACCACCGCGCCCTCTTCTCGCGCAACGTGCTCGAGATGGCGGGCAACACCGGGGAGCTGCCCACCGACGAGCGCCTCAGGCGCTTCCGCAAGGGCGGCGGCAACATCGACCCGGGCCTGGCCTCGCTCTTCTACAATTACGGGCGCTACCTGCTCATCGCCAGCAGCCGGCCCGGCAGCCAGCCGGCAAACCTGCAGGGTGTCTGGAACGAGCTCCTCGACCCGCCCTGGGAGTCCAAGTGGACCACCAACATCAACGTCGAGATGAACTACTGGCCGGCCGAGGTGGGCAACCTCTCGGAATGCCACCTCCCCCTCTTCGACCTGATTGACGGCCTCGTCATCAGCGGCCGCCGCACCGCGCGCACCATGTACGGTGCCACCGGCTGGGTCGTGCACCACAACACCGACCTCTGGCGCGCCACCGCACCCGTCAACAACATCGACGGCGTCTGGCCCACCGGCGGCGCCTGGCTCTGCCACCATCTCTGGGAGCACTACCAGTTCACGGGCGACCGCGAGTTCCTGCGCCGCGCCTACCCGGTCATGCAGGAGGCCTGTATGTTTTTCCTGGATACACTCGTGCCCGACCCGAAGTCGGGCTGGCTCCTGACCAGCCCCTCCTTCTCCCCCGAGCTCAGCCATGCGAAGGGCTCGCTCACGGCCGGGCCGACGATGGACATCCAGCTCATCCGGGCCCTCTTCTCCGCCACCCTCGAGGCAAACGAGATCCTCTGCGGGGACGCCGGCTTCCGCGAGCGCCTGCGCCGCACGCGCGCCCAGCTGCCGCCCCACCTCATCGGCCGCCACGGCCAGCTGCAGGAATGGATCGAGGACCTCGACAAGCCCAACAACGCCCACCGCCACATGTCCCCGCTCTGGGCCCTCTACCCGGGCAACGACATCACCCCGGCCGACCCCGCGGTCTTCGCCGCGGCGAAGAAGCTGCTCTCCTGGCGCGGCGAGGGCAGCACCGGCTGGAGCTACGCCTGGCGCATCCCTCTCTGGGCGCGCGCCGGCGACGGCGACTTCGCCCAGCGCCAGCTCGCCCAACTGGTGGCCAAGAAGACATTGCCCAACCTCTTCGACCTCTGCGGTCCCTTCCAGATCGACGGCAACTTCGGCGCCACCGCCGGCATTGCCGAGATGCTGCTCCAAAGCCACGAGCGTGCGGCCGACGGCGTGCGCCTCATCAGGCTGCTCCCCGCACTCCCGGCTCCCTGGCGCGAGGGCGCGGTGAACGGGCTCTGCGCACGCGACGGTTTCGTGTTCGACCTGAAATGGAAGGACGGAGTCCTCACCAGTGCCGTGCTGCGCTCAAAGCTCGGCCTGCCCTGCACGCTGCTCCTCCCCGATGGCCGGACGCTTCAACTCAAGACCACCCCCGGCTCACTCCATCAGGTCGTGCCCTGAGCCCCCAAATATCCGGGGCACACCCGCCGGCCCACAGACTGGAACACGCTTGAAATCATGATTCACCTCCGCCTCCTCCTCACCGACCCCGCACTCGCCCTCTGTGTCGCCTGCACCGCCTCGGGCAATGCACCAGCCGGCACCGGCCCCTCTTCAGGTGCTCCCGCGGCCCCCGCTCCTGCACCCACCGCCACAGCTGCGCCTGCCAAGGCTCCTCTTGCGCCCGCCAAGGCCGGCGCCTCAGTCGAGGCCGAGTACGAGCGCAAGCTGGACAACCGCTGCAATGACATCCTCCACGCCCTCGCCCTGACCGACACCGCCAAGGCGGCAGCCGTGAAGGAGATCCTCCTGAACCATTACCGCGCCCTGCACTCCTGGCAGTCCTCGAACGACAAGCGTTTGGAGGAATTGAAGAAGGCCTCCCATGCCCCCGATGCCACGGCGGCCACAGCCGCGAAGGCTGAGCTCGAAACCCTGCTGGGCACCCGCAAGGAATTGCGCACCGCCTTTCTCGCCGCCCTGGCCAAGCAGCTCACCCCGGACCAGGTCACCCTCATCAAGGACAAGATGACCTATGGCAAGGTGAAGCTGACCTACACCGTCTATTGCGCCCAGAACCCCTGGTTCACCGAGGAGCACAAGGCCAAGGTCCTCGCCTGGCTGGTCGAGGCCCGCGAGGAGGCCATCGACGGCGGCAGTTCCGAGGAAAAGTCCGACATTTTCAACAAGTTCAAGGGCCGCATCAACAACTACATCTCCAAGCAGAAGCCCGCCAAGTGACCCCTCCCATGCGCCACGCCCTCAGCCTGCTCCTCCTCGCCAGTTCCCTTGCGGCCGCCCCGCTCCGGGTCGACCTCAACACCGACGTCGACCGCAAGGATGTGCAGACCCGCGGCTGGACCAACTGGCGTGTCCCGCAGGACAGCTCGGCCAGCCTTTCCGAGGGCGCGGTCAAGTTCACCCTCTCGGTGCAGTCCTCCTCACCCGCAAAACTCTCCACGGCCTGGTGGAAACGGGGCTACGACACCGGTGCCACCCTTGCCTCCGACGGCGTGTTTGCACCCGCGGGGACCAGCCTCGCCCTCCGGCTCGAGGGTCTCAAGTCCGGCCGCCACAGCCTGACCACCTACCACAGCCTGCTGAACGGAAAAGCCTCAGCCCTGTCAGTGGCCATCGAGGGCCAGCCCGCCACGCAACGCACGCTCACCCCCAGCTTCCAGGTTGCCGATGACCGCGATGCCGCCTTTGCCCACCTGGACTTCGAGGTGCCTGCCTCCGGGACGGTCACCCTGTTGGTCGCCCCCGCGGCGCCCTCTCCCGAGGCGCAGGTGGTCCTCAACGGCTTCGTCCTCGACCAGACCAATCCGGCCCTCCTTGCCTCCAGGCCCTCGCCTGCCAACGGGGATGAACATGCCCCTGAGGACAGCGTCCTTTCCTGGCGCGCAGCCGACGGCATCAGCATCCACACGCTCTACCTGGGCGAATCCGCCGAGGCGGTCGCCGCCGCCACCCCGGCTTCGCCCGAATTCAAGGGCCACCTCGCCGTCACCCGCCACGAGGCCGGCAGGCTCGACCCTCACAAGACCTACTATTGGCGCGTGGATGAGGTGGACGCGAACAGGCGCGTCACCCGTGGCGAACTTTGGTCCTTCCGCCCCCGCCAGCTCGCCTTCCCGGGAGCCGAGGGCTACGGACGCTTTGCCATCGGCGGTCGGGGCGGTCGCGTGCTTGAGGTGACCCACCTCGGGGACAGCGGTCCCGGTTCGCTTCGCGCAGCCGTCGAGGCCGAGGGCCCCCGCACCGTGGTCTTCCGCGTCGGAGGAGCCATACGCCTCAAGTCGAAGCTGATCATCACAAAGCCCTACATCACGGTGGCCGGCCAGACCGCCCCCGGCGATGGCATCGCCGTGCACGGCTACACCTTCGGCGCCTACGGTACCCACGACGTGATCATCCGCCATGTGCGCATCCGCGTCGGCGACGAATCGGGCGCCACGCTCGACGGCAGCGGCCTGGGCGGCTGCGACCACGCCATCATGGACCACTGCTCGATCGCCTGGAGCATCGACGAGGGCTTCAGCTCGCGCGGCGCAAGGAACATCACCCTCCAGCGCACGATCATCGCCGAGCCCCTCAACCTCTCCGTCCATTCCCACTACGTCGGCACCGGCAAGGGCCACGCCTATGCGGGCAGTGTCTCGGGCGACATCGCCAGCCTGCACCACAACCTCCTGGTCAATTGCGCAGGCCGCAACTGGAGCCTCGCGGGTGGACTGACGGGAGGCGGCCGTTTCGCCGGCCGCATGGACATTCGCAACAACGTCGTGTACAACTGGAAGGACCGCACGAACGACGGAGGCGTCAAGGCCCTCAATCTCGTCGCGAATTACTACATCCCCGGCCCCGCCACCACGGTCTTCCACCTGCTCATGCCCGATCTCGGCTCCAAGTCCGACCCTCAGACCTATTACCTCGAGGGCAATGTCATGGAGGGGCGCCGCGAGTATGATGCCGACAACTGGGCCAAGGGAGGCGTGCGTCTCCAACCCAAGGAACTGGAGAAGACAAAGATGACCCTGGAGGATGTCGACCGCCTCGTGCGCCTGCGTGCGCCCTTCTGCTAGAGCCACGTCAACACCCACAGCGCCAAGGCCGCCTATGACTCGGTCATCGCCGACGTGGGAGCCAACAAGCCGCGTCATGATTCCGTGGATACACGCGCCCTCTCCGACGTCACGCGCCGCAGCTTCACCGCCAAGGGCGGCAAGGGCGGCCTCTTCGGCATCATCGATTCCCAGAAGGATGTCGGCGGCTATCCGGTCATGAAGGGCGGCGGGGCCCCGGCCGACACCGATCACGACGGCCTCCCGGATGCCTGGGAAACCGCGCACGGCCTCGATCCCGCCAACCCCGCCGATGCGGCGCAGCCCTCGGCCAAGGCCCGCGGCTACACCCAGCTTGAGGTCTACCTCAACTCCCTCTGATCCCCCCACCACCATGCGCAGCCTCCGCCTCTTCGTCGCCCTCGCGGCAAGCTCCCCCCTCCTCCTGGCCACCCCTCTGACGGTGGGAGAGCTGCGCACCGACTACTCCGTCAACCCGACCGACATCGATCTCGCCGCGCCCCTGCTTTCCTGGCGCGTGTCCTCGCCGGAAGCCGGAGCCCGCCAGGCCTCCTGGCGCCTCCTGGTGGCGAGCAGCGAGGAGCTGCTGGCGCGCGACGTGGGCGACCTTTGGGACAGCGGCCAGGTTTCGACCGGCTCCACGCAGGCCATCCCCTATGCGGGCAAGCCGCTCGCCTCTTTCGCCCGTGCCTTCTGGAAGGTGCGCAGCTGGAACAGCGCAGGCGAGGCTTCCGACTGGAGTCCCGCCGCCACCTGGAGCATGGGCGTGCTCCAGCCCGGTGACTGGCGTGCGACCTGGATCGCCGCCGCCGCCTCGCCGGAGTCGCTGCTGCTGCGCGGCGACTTCAGGGTCCGCCCCGGCCTGACACGCGCCCTCGCCTACGCCTGCGGCCTGGGCAACTACGAGCTTCGACTCAACGGCCGGCGCGTGGGCAACGACCTGCTCGCCCCCGGCTGGACGAACTACGACGAGACCACGCTCTACGACACGCACGACGTGACGGCCCTCCTGCGCGCAGGGGACAACGCCGCCGGCCTCTCCGTCGGCAACGGCATGTACCACGTCCAGCGCCGCAACCGCTTCGCCAAGTTCACGCGCTCCTTCGGCCCGCTGCGCGCCATCCTCATGCTGCGCCTCGAGTACGCCGATGGCAGCACCGAGTTCGTCGGCACAGGCGACGGGTGGCGCTGCCGCCCCGGCCCCGCGGTGTACAACAGCATCTACGGTGGCGAGGATTTCGACGCCCGCCTCGACCCGAAGGGCTGGGACCTGCCCGGCTTCGATGCCAGCGCCTGGACGCCGGTCGTGCCAGTGGTGCGCACCGGCGACACCCTGCGCGGACACAGCTTCAACTCCGAGCCCCTGCGCGTCATCGAGGTGCGCCAACCGGCCTCCGTGAAGGCCCTGCCCGGGCGCGTCTTCCTCTACGACCTCGGCCAGAACGCCTCCTACATGCCGCGCCTGCGCGTGACCGGTCCCGCCGGCAGCACCGTGCGCCTCATCCCTTCGGAGGTGGCCAGGGCGGACGGCACGCTCGTGCGCACGACCATGGGCGGCCTCCACCGCGGCCTCAGCTGGTGGCAGTACACCAAGGCCACGGACGCCGAGGAGACCTGGTATCCACAATTCTACTACGTCGGCTTCCGCTACCTGCAGGCCGAGCTCTACGCGCCGGGCGAGGTGCCCCGCGAGGCCATCAGCTCGCTCGCCCTGCAGAAGGACAGCCCGGCCCCCGCGGGCGTGCCCGCGATCACCGCGCTGGACGGCCTGGTGGTGCACGCCGCCGCCGCCCCCACGGGCGAATTCTCCACGTCGGACCCGCTGCTCAACCGCATCCGCGACCTCGTGCGCTGGGCCCAGCGCTCCAACATGGTCTCGGTCCTCACCGACTGCCCCCACCGCGAGAAGCTCGGCTGGATCGAGCAGTTCCACCTCAACGGGCCCGCCATCCGCTACGAGTTCGACGTCAACCGCATCTTCACGAAGGCCATGGCCGACATGGCCGCGGCCCAGACCGATGACGGGCTCATCCCCAACATCGCTCCCGAGTACGCCGACTTCAAGGGCGCCTTCAAGGGCGCCGCCGAGTGGGGCGCCGCCTTCCTCCTGGTGCCGCTGCAGCAGTACGAGTTCACCGGGGACAAGACCCTGCTCGCCCGCCACTACGGTGCGATGAAGCGTTACTTCAGCTACCTCGAGTCCCGCTGCGTCGACGGCATCCTCTCCGACGGCCTCGGCGACTGGTACGACGTGGGGCCGGCGAAGTCCGGCAAGTCCCAGCACACGCCCCCACCCGTCACGGCCACCGCCTTCCTCTACGACGACGCACGCAGCCTCGCGCGCATCGCCACCCTCCTCGGGCACGCCGCGGACGCCGCCCGCTACACCGCCCGCGCCGAGCAGATCCGCGCCCGCTACAACCGCGAGATCTTCAAGCCCGCCGAGGGCAGCTATGCCACCGGCTCCCAATGCGCCAACTCCCTGGCCCTCGTCATGGGCCTAGTGGAACCCGCCCACCGCGACCGCGTCTTCCAGGCCCTGGTGCGCGACGTCGAGGGCCGCGGCTGCACCGTCACCGCCGGCGACATCGGCTTCCGCTACCTCCTGCGCGCCCTGGCCGATGGCGGCCGCTCCGACCTCATCCTGCGCATGATCACGCAGGACGAGAAGCCGGGCTATGCGTACCAGCTCAAGCAGGGGGCCACCGCCTTGACCGAGTCCTGGGACTCCAACCTCGGCTCCTCGCATAACCACTTCATGCTCGGGCAGGTCACCGAATGGTTCTACCACGACCTGCTGGGCATCGCCCCCGACCCGGAAAAACCCGGCTTCGAGCACGTGCTCCTCAACCCCACGCCCGTCGGCGAGCTCAGCCACGTGGAGGGCTCCTTCGACTCGGTGCGCGGCAGGATTTCCGTGCGCTGGGAACGCCGTGAGGGCAGGCTGCACTACCGCGTCACGCTGCCCGCCAACACCCACGCCACGCTCACCCTGCCCTGCCGCGAGGGCGCCACCCTGCTCTGGGACGGCAAGCCCCTCCCCGACACAGGCACTGGCACAGCCCCGCGTCGTCTCGGACGCCAGGCAGGCCGCGAGGTGCTGAGCCTCCCGGCAGGCACCCACAGTTTCGAGATCGCGCCCTGACTTGTCCATTGGCGGTGACAACCGGGTACTCCCGGCTGCACGGACCAAGCCGCTTGGCTCCAGCCAACGGAAAGCTTCCGTGCCGCCTGCCCCGGTCTCACCTCGGGCGAAGGCCTCACTCCCTGCGCCCAAGCAATTTCAGGAGCACCCCGCGCGGCACCGCGAGGACGGTGCCATGACGGGCATCGCGCGGGAAATCCACACGGTCGCTCTGGTCCTTCCACTCGCGAAGGTCGGTCGAGCTGACCAGGCCGAAGCGGTTCTCCATGTGCTTGTCGAAATAGACGCGCCATTCGCCACCCACCTTGAGCGCCGTGGGCCCCTCGGCCCAGTAGTCGGCACCCGTGATGGCGGGTGAGGGCTCGGAGAAGGGCCCCGTGATCGTATCCGCCACGATCATACGCACGTTCTTCTCGCGCTTCGGGCTCAGCGTCTCGTTCTTCACGAACATGAGCCAGCGCGCCCCGTCGGGCACCATCATCGCGTCGATGACATTGTAGCCACCGTCGTAGAAGAGGCGCGTGGGGCTGAAGCTGTTGAAGTCCTTTGTAGTGACGGAATAGATACGGTGGTTCCGCTCGGGGCGCCGGTTCGACAGGGCGGTCTCGGGAAAGCGTCCGAGGATCGTCGTCGCCCAATGGATGTGGTATTCCCCGCTGGCCGGGTCCCAGGCGAGCTCGGGGGCCCAGCAGTTTTGGGCGGCGGGCTCATGGGCCATCACCGGGATCTCCTTCTGGGGGCCCCAGCCCAGCAGGTCGGGCGACGCGGCGTAGGCGATGGACTTGCCCTCCCAACCGCTGGTCCACACCAGGTGGAACACGCCGTCGGGCCCGCGCAGCAGGGACGGGTCGCGCATGATGCGCGCCTCGCCGACCGTTGGCACGAGGTAGCTGCGTCCGCCCCCCAGCTTCTCAAAACGGTAGCCGTCGCGGCTCCAGGCCAGGTGCAGGCCGTCCACGCCGTTGACCAGGAAATAGGCGAAAAGGTAGCAGGTCTCGGGCAGGGGCTCGAGCGCTGCGAGGCTGGTGGACAGGTCGCCCAGGGTGTCGCGCTGGGCGATCTCGCGCCCGTCGAGCAGGAGGCGCAGGCCCTTGCCGCGCCCGTAGCGCGTGCCATCGCGATCCCAGAGCACGGTCAGGTCATGCCCGCGGTAGCGCACGCCATCCAGGCAGAACCAGTCCCAGGAGGAGTCGGTGAGCAGCGGGCTGACATCGATCGTGTCGTCGTCATGGGGCTGCAGGCCGACCAGGCCTGTCACGAGCAGGTCCGCAAAGGTGGAGTGGTTGTAGTAGCGGCTGCGTTCATCGCGTCCCTTCAGCCAGGCCCCGTTCACCTCGTCCTGGTACTCGCCGATGTAGGGAAGCCCGTCATAGCGGTGCGAACGCACGTAGCTCATGAAGGCGTCATGGTAGTCGGCCCGCGTGACCGCCTGCTGCGGGTATTCCCGCAACACGCGCCCCAGCGCCGTGAGCGTCTGCGAACTTGCGAAGGGCCAGACGGCCCCGTCCCACTCGCAGGTGCCCACGCCGTGCGAGCGGAACAGCGGGTGACGGCGCTCCGCCGTGGTCAGACCCATCGGCGCGCGGAAACCCTGCGGATCGGAGAACTGGCGCCAGGCCTCCTCGAAGCCCTTGCCCGGCTCGGGCAGGCCGAAATACCAGGGAAGGAAGCCCAGCTGCTCGCGCACGTCGGCGAGGCGCCCCTGCTCGGTGCGCACCTTGAAAAAGCGCGCCTCGGGGTCCCAGAGCTGCTCCTGCACCAGGCGCCTCAGCGTGGAGGCCTTCTCGGAAAACTCCTTCACCAGCTCGGGGCGGCCGGCCTGGCGCGCGATCTCGGCGAGGGCCGTGGCGTTGCCAAACATGTAGCTGTTGATCGTCGGGCGCACATGGCGCTCCCTGCGCGAGCCGCTGATCGACTCCTCCATGGCATCCCAGACGTCGTTCTGCCAATACATCCCGTCCGGGCGCAGGTGCTTGGCGTCCCAGGCGCGGTAGTCGGCGGCGAGGTCGTCGAGGAGGCGGATCATGCCGGCCTTGTCGCCCGTCACGAGGCTGCGCTGCCAGAGGGCCCAGGACAGCCAGCTGCTGTACTTGTGGAGGTGCGGCTGCGGGCCGCCCTTCTCTCCGTGCAGCCAGTAGTCGACATAGCTGTCGTAGCTGGACTGGTCGCGCAGCCAGCGGCCCTCCATGAGATGGTGCCCGAGTGCGCTGCTGACGGGGCGGGGCTTGGTGAGGAATTCCGTGTACACCAGGTGACCCGACGGGTCCTTGCGGAGGTGCTTGCGCAGGGCCCACCAGCGGTAATACCAGAGCTCTGTCACCGTTTTGTCACTACACTCGAAAAGAGGGATGCGGGTGCGCAGCCAGTCCCAGGCCTCGGCATTGGGGACGAGGTTCGCGCGGTTCTCGTTCTCCATGGTGTTGAAGCGCTCCACCAGCGGCGCAAACTCGCCGGCACGGAGCACCTTGAGATGCTCCTCCCCGGCCGCCGCCTGCAGTCCGGCACCGAGGCCCAGCCCCGTCGCAAGGAGCAGGGAACGCAGGAGGAGGCGGGACAGGGAAAGTGCGAAAGGCATGGGACTTCGTTTTTGGGGGAGAAGCAGGGGAAGCGCGAGGGTTGACGCGCGGAAAAGGCGGGGGTTTCACCCGGCCTGCACTATTTCAGCTTAATTCAGGCGGAATCGTCATGTTTCATGAACCGCATGTCAATCCAACAGGGGAACCGGGGTCGGGGCGCCCCCAATTTCATCCTTCTCCCCGCGGGGAGGATCCCACTACTCTCTGCCGCCCGCCTTGCCCGACGGCGACTCCGCGCCCGGAGCCACGACTTTCCGTATCCATTTCCTCCCTACAATAGCCCATGACCAGCAAGCCCAAGATCACCATCACCGAGGTGGCACGCGCCGCCGGGGTGTCGGTCGGCACCGTATCGCGCGTCTTCAACAACCGCAGTGACGTGAATGCGGGCATCCGCGAGAAGGTCTGGGCCACGGCGAACCGCCTGGGCTACCAGCGCATCCGCCAGCGCCGCAACTCCGGCCCCGCCGCGGGCGAGGGGCTGCCCACGGGCACGGGCGACATCGGCATCGTGTTCTTCGGCATGGAGGACACCCTCGTGCAGCTGCCCATCATCAGCTACGCGGTGCAGGGCATCGAGAGCCGCCTCTCCACCCTCGGGCGCAGCCTGCTGCTGGCCAACATTCCCGCCGCCAACCGCATCCCGCACTTCATCGGCGAGGGTCGCGTGAAGGGGCTCATCCTCAAGGGTCCCAACCAGGGCGAGCTGCCCTCCGCCTCCCAGGTCGAGCTCATCCGCGCCTGCTATTCGCTGCCCCACATCTGGCTCATGGGCCGCCTGCCCGGCGCCAAGGGCGACCACGCCAACTTCGACACCGACATCGCCGCGCGCCTCGCAGCCGAGCACCTGCACGCGAAGGGCCATCGCCGGGTCGGCTTCCTCAACCCGAAGCCCGGCCAGAACCAGTTCGAGCGCCTCAAGTCCTCCTTCCTGTTCTCGGCCCAGCGGCTCGGCATGGAGGCCAGCCTCCTCGAGTCCGCGCCCCGCGCCAACGCCACCTGGCCCCTGCCCGCCACGACCAGCCAGGACGCCGTTGCCGAGCTCTGCACGCGCTGGGCCCAGGCCAGGCCGTCCGAGCGCCCCACCGCCCTCTTCATCCCCTCCGACCGCACCGCGGTCCAGGTCTATTCGACGGTCAAGCAGCTGGGCATCCGCATCGGCACCGAACTCAGCCTGATTTCCTGCAACAACGAGCGCGCCCTCATCGGCATCCTGCACCCCGACCTCACAACGATCGACGTGCACGCCGACATCATCGGCCAACGCGCGGTCGACCAGCTGCTCTGGCGCATCGAGCACCCCGCCGATCCGCACCCCGTGCAGGTTCTCGTCGAGCCCTCCCTCGTGGAGCGCCATTCGGTCGCGCAACTCTGAGCCGCACGCCGCAGGCCGACCACCGCAGGCCGGCACCAGGGGCGAGGCCACGGGCTGTGCCACGGCTTCCGCCCCCTGAAAAGAGGCGGCGCAGGGCGGCCAAATCACTCGGCCAACGCCACTTTGCTGGCCGCAGTGCGCGCGGGGCATTTCATGAAATTATAAATTTGACTATTCATTTCATGAATTTTGTATGAGCAAACGCTGAAATAAGCTGCAAAAGCCCCTGCTGCGCCCCCACCCCCACACCCCCGCCCCACCGTGACCCTTTCAACCCTCGATTACCTTGTCCTTGGAGCCTATGCCCTGCTCATCGCAGGCATGAGCTGGGTGGTCTCCCGCAAGCAGAAGACCGCCGAGGACTATTTCGTCGCCAGCCGCTCCATGCCGGGCTGGGCCGTGGCCATGACACTGATGGCAACGCTGATCAGCAGCGGCACCATCGTGGGGCATCCCGCCACGGTTTACCAAAGCGGCATGATCCTGCTGCTCGGCAGCCTGATGCTGCCCGTGGTCCTCATCTTTGTATCCAAATTCATAGTACCCTTTTACCGGAACCGCGTGGGCATGAGCGCCTACGAGTACATCGGCGCGCGTTTCGGCGTCGGCGGCCGCTTCTACTCCTCCGCCGGCTTCGTCGCGGACCGCATCTTCGACCTGGGCATCACCCTGCTCACGACCGCCATCCCGATCACCATCATGACGGGCTGGCCCCTGGCGGAAGTGATCCTGTGGACCGGCCTCTTCACCATCGCCTACACCATGATCGGCGGCATCGAGGCCGTGGTGTGGACCAGCGTGGCCCAGGGCTTCATCTTCATCGGCGCAGCGATCCTGATCGTCCTTCGACTGGTCTTCGCACCCGAGGCCGGCGCCCCCGGCGCCGTCGTCGTCGAGGCCTGGAACGCGGGCAAGTTCTCGCTGGGCAACTTCGACATGAGCTGGGCCTCGCTCTTCGACAGCACGCACACCACGCAGTGGCTCTTCATCCTCGCCTACTCCGTGAACTGGGGCCG
>JAHFTI010000392.1 GCA_023265535.1 Opitutaceae bacterium | reverse complement strand
CAGGATGGGCGCATCTATCCGCTTCTCAAGGCCATCGAGGAGGGGCGCCGGACCATCCTGCTGCGCAGCCTGCGTGCCGAACTTTACGAGGTGGAGGAAGGCACGGCCCGTTCCGTGGCCCTCAAGGTCGAAGGTGACACCATCGAGGCGGGGCAGCGCGCCCCGGTCTCGCTCCAGCTCAATGTAAACGGGCCGCTCGCCGCCCTCATTCGCTGGGGCATGGATTCCCGTATCCAACTGGGCAAGCCCTGAGCACGGGGATTGCATTGTGCAGGATTCACGGCCAAGGTGAATCCACCATGAGACGGATTGCTTTCCTGTCCCTCCCCCTGTTCCTCGCCCTCGGAGGCTGCATTCACGTCAAGACCGACCCGATCGAGGTCCGCATGACGGTCGACATCAACGTGAAGATCGAGCGTGCGGTCGACGATTTCTTCGGTGACCTCGACAAGAAGTCCACCACCATCAACCCCAAGTAACCCTCCCACCATGAAGCTTTTTCTCCGACTTCTCCTTGTGACGGCGGCCCTGTTTTCCGCCTGTGTGGTGAGCCAGGCCGAGGACGCCGCGGCGATCCAGCAGCGCATGCAGTCCCGTCTGACGACGGTTGATGCGCTCAAGCAGCGCGAGGCCGTGGGCGAAAACAATCGCGGCTTCCTGCATGTGCGCGGCACCCTGTCGGCCGACGAGGCCGCCGTGGTCGCCGCCGAAAATGCCGATCGCACCGCCATTTATGCGGAGCTCGCTCGCCGCACGGGGTCGAATGCCGACACCGTGGGCCGCACGCGCGCCCGCAAGATCGCCGCGGGCAGCGCCGCCGGCATCTGGATTGAGGACGAATCCGGCCGCTGGTCCCGCAAGTAGCCTCTCCCTCTTCAGGTTTGCACTCGCGCAGGCGGGGCGCGCAGACTATGCGCCTCCCTATGCCTGAGACGCTCCTCTCCGTCCCCCCGCAGCTCGCCTCCTTCCTCAACTCGCCCGAGGGCGCCAAGGCGTGGATGGATCGGCTCAACCAGGTGCATCCTGGCGGCGTGTTTGTGGGCACCGATCCGGCGCAGAAGCGCCTGGGGTCGGGTGGCGGCACGGTGAACCTGCTGCATCAGGCCTGGCTGGCCACGGGGCGGAAGCTCAGCTTGGAGGAATGGCTGGATGGCACGCAGAAGCTCGTCCTGCACGCCGGTGGCGAAAGCCGGCGCCTGCCCGCCTATGCGGCACTCAGCAAGGCCTTCCTGCCGCTGCCCGCCCTCGAGCGCCTGCAGCCGCGCCGCTTCGACCAGGTGCTCTATGATTTCCAGATCCCGAACTACCAGCAGGTGCTGGAGGAGTCGGGTGACACCGCCAAGGTGCTCGTGGCCGCGGGAGATGTCTGGCTCGACTTCAACCCCCTCGACCTCGCCCCGTGCTCCGGTGACATCGTGGGCATCGGCATGCGCGTGAGCCCGGAGGTGGCGCAGCATTTCGGCGTGTTCTTCACGCGGCGCGGCGGGCGGCAGGCGCTTGCGCGCGAGCATCCCATCTCCTTTTTCCTGCAGAAGCCCACGCCGGCCGAGATCAACCGCAGGGCGGTGCACCACGACTTCTTTGTCGACACGGGCATGTGGCTGCTGAGCGTGCGTGCGCTGAAGCTGCTCTTCGCGCGCTGCGGCTGGGACACGCGCCGCCAGAAGTTTGCCACGAAGGACGGCCTGCCCGACCAGCTCGACCTCTACACGGAGATCGGCACGGCGCTCGGTGACGAGGCCAGCCTGTCGCCCTCGCTCAAGAAACTCGGCTTTGCCGAGCTGAAGTCGGCCGTCGTGCCGCTGGGGGACGCCCGCTTCTACCACCTCGGTTCGAGTCGCCAGCTCTTTGAGTCGATGGAACAGCTGCAGCAGGGTTCCCTGCGGCTCAGCAAGCAGCATCGCGTGGCCTCCTCGACCGAGGTGAGCGCGCCCACCGGGGCCTCGCTCTGGCTCGATGGCGTGTGCGCCGCCAAGCTGGAGCTCGGGGGCAACAACCTTGTGACCGGCGTGGGTGCGGCGGACGGGCTTGTGCGCCTGGGGGCCGGGCAATGCCTGGAGGTGATCCCTGTCGCGGGCGGCCGTGCCTTTCGGCCCTACCACATCGACGATCCCTTCCGCGGCCCTGCGAACGGAGGCGGCCTGATCTGCGGGCGGCCCGCCGCACAGTGGCTTGGGGCGCGCGGACTGGAGGCGGGCGACACGGACGTGTACCGCATCCCGTTGTATCCAATCGTTGGAGACAAGGCGCAGGGTCAGGCGCTGCTCGACTGGTTCTTTGCGGACAAGCCCGACGCCGGCACGACGGCGCTCCTGCGTTCGCTGCCGCTGCTCAGCGCGGAGCAGATTCCGGCGCGCGTCGATTTCGCACGCCTGTTTGCCGCGCGCGCGGCGGCGCACGAGCAGTCGCTGCTGGCGGACTTCCAGGCCTGCCTGGGGCAGGGGGATTCCCGTGTCATGGAGCAGGATTTCTCGGCCCTTGCCGGCGTCTGCACCACGGGGGGGCGCCGCCTCTCGCGCTGGCTGCAGGCCAACGCCGGGGCCCTGCTGACCGGGCTGCCCGAGGCGGTCCATCGCGCCCGCCTGCGCATGCTGCTCGCCGAGCTCAGCCGCGGGAGCCGTCGCACCGCGCACGAACAGGCGGCCTACACCGAGCTCCAGACTTCCATCGTCGAGTCCAACCCCGCCTCCAAGGCGGCGCCGCGCCTGGCCCTCAAGGAGGACCAGATCGTCTGGAGCCGCAGCCCGGTGCGCCTGGACCTGGCAGGTGGCTGGACCGACACTCCTCCCTACTGCCTTGAGCAGGGTGGGGCGGTGCTCAATGTCGCTGTCCTCCTCAACGGACAGCCCCCCATCCAGGTCTTTGTGCGCCCGCTGCGCGAGCCGCTCTTCAGGCTGCGCTCGATCGACCTCGGCATCGAGGAGACGATCCGCACCCAGGCCGAGCTGGACACCTTCCGCGATCCGCGCTCCGGCTTCAGCCTGGCGAAGGCGGCGCTCGCCCTCGCGGGTTTCCATCCTGACTTTTGTGCGGGCAAACGCCACCGTACGCTCGCCGACCAGCTGCGCAGCTTTGGCGGCGGCCTGGAGATTTCGCTGCTGAGTGCGGTGCCCAAGGGCTCCGGACTGGGCACCTCCTCCATCCTCGGTGCCACGCTCCTGGGGGCGCTCAACCGCGCCTGCGGCCTCGGCTGGGACGAGGTCCTGCTCTATAATCGTGTCATGAGCATTGAGCAGCTGCTCACCACGGGTGGCGGCTGGCAGGACCAGGCGGGCGCCCTCTTCCGCAGCGTGAAGCTCATCGAGACCCAGCGTGGCCTCAGCCAGACCCCCACGGTGCGCTACCTGCCCGAGCACCTGCTCGGCGCCGGTTATGCGAACCAGACGCTGCTTCTGTATTACACGGGTGCCACGCGCCTTGCGAAGAGCATTCTCAAGGAGATCGTGCGCGACATGTTCCTGGCGCGCGCGGACACCTTCCGCATCCTGGGCGGGATCCGGGCGAACGCCCATCGGCTGCACCAGGCCCTCCAGGAGGGCTCCGTGGACGACCTTCATCGTGCCGTGGCCCGTTCCTGGAAGCTGAACAAGCGGCTCGATCCGGGCACCACGACCGCCGAGGTGGAGACCATCCTCTCGCGCTGCGGCGAGGACCTGGTGGCCTGCAAGCTGCTGGGTGCGGGCGGCGGCGGCTACATGTTCATGTGCGCGCGCGATGTCGAGGGGGCCCGGCGCATCCGCGCCCGTCTCGAGGCCCAGCCGACCAACCCCCGCGCCCGGTTCATCGACTTCCATGTCGCGGAGCGGGCCTTGGCGGTGACGGTCAGCTGAACGCACACTTTTCCTGCTGCCCTCTTGCAAGAGGCGAGGTGCTTCTCCATGGCTTGCCATATGAGTAGCTCCAGCGCCGGCGCGCAGCCCGGTTTTCTCGAAAACTTCACCCAGCTCCTGAAACAACCCCGCGCCCTTTGGATCGTCATCGGCGCCTTCGTCGTCGAGGCCATGGCCTACTTCGGCATCCTGACGGTCATGGCCTCCTACTTCTCCAGCGACCTGGGCTGGGGCGACGTGAAGGCGGGCATGGCGGTGAGTTTCTTCACCATGTCCGTCACCCTGTTCATGCTTGGCGTGGGCAGCTGGGCCGAGGGCTTCGGCCTGAGGCGGGCCATCATCATGGCCCTGGTCATCTCCTCGGTCGGCCGCATCGTGTACAGCCTTGCACCCGGCTTTTCGCCCGTGCTGACGGCGGTTTCGGTGCTCGCCTCGCTCTTCGCGGTGACCGTGGGCACGGCCATCCTTCAGCCCATCTGCTATTCCGGCGTCAAGCAGTACACGGACGAGAAGACCAACTCGATGGGCTACGCCCTCATCTATGCGCTGATGAACCTCGGCATCGTCGCCATGGCCAGCCTCTCGTCGTGGATCCGTCCCGCGGTGCAGGATCTCAAGGACGGCCGCGCAACCGAGGCTCCCGGGGCGGTCGTCGGCTTCTTTGCCAGCATCTCGAACACGGGTATCCAGGCGGTCAATTGGCTCGGCGTCGCCATCACGCTGATCACCCTGCTCGGAGTGCTGGTGTTCTTCACACGCAGGGCGGAGGCGCAGAAGGTGCGCGCCGACGTGCGGTCCACCGTGGTGGACACCAGGCCCCTG
>JAHFTI010000391.1 GCA_023265535.1 Opitutaceae bacterium | reverse complement strand
GCCATCAAAACTTGATACTATTGCCTCCTCATTGCCATCGGACTTCCCACAGGAACTGGCGGACTCCATCATCAATGGCATGCACCGGCCCAGGGATGGCCCAAGTTCCACCCGTGTCATCCCACCAGGGATTGAAGACTGAGGTTCCACGCAAGTTGCCTGCCTTCGGAGGCAATCCGTCTTCAGGCCATGAGGCAGAACGTCGACCCAATCGAGGCAATCACCCAGCGCACTTCCCCGACGGCATCACAACTCCCTGCGCTCAACCCAGTGGCAACTTGCCGGAGGCGATGTCGAGCCCGAGCGCGATGAAGGGGTGCTGGGCCTTGAATTTTTTCGCCTGAAGCTTGGGCGGCTCCACCAGGCTGACCGCGGGAGCCCCGGGCGCTGCAGGCACGGGCGGAAGGACCGGCTTGAGGGGCTCGGGCAAGGGAACGGCGGAAGGTGCGGCGGGAGCGGCCGGAGCCTTGGGCGCGGCGAACTTGGGGAAGGCGACGATCGCAGCCGACAGGAGCACCGCCGCGGTCACTGCCTGCGGCGTCAGGCGCGGCGCACCCGAGCCCGCGGGCGCGGACCAGGCTGCGCCCTGTGCGGCCAGGGCGCCGGGGCCCGTCAGGTCGGTCTTGGCGGCGGCTGCCGCTGCGGCGGCCTGCGTCTCAGGCGAGGGATTGGCGGCCCAGGCCTTGGCGGCCTTGAGCGCGTCCAAGTCGGCGGGGGGAAGCTTGTCGGAGACCTTCTCGGCACTGAGGGCAGCCCATTGCACGCCCTCGCGGTCTGGCATTCCGTGGGCGAGGGCTTTCACCATCTCATCGCCCATCTGCTTTTCCTGGAGGGCGGCGAGGTACTGCGGCGGAGTCTGCTGCGGAGTCAGGAGCGCCTGCGCGGCAGGACCGGGCTGCGAGGCCTGCGCCAAGTCCAACGCCGTGGGCGCAGTGAACTTCGGCAGCACGGCGGGCACCGGCGGCGGGGGAGCCGAGAACAGTGACTCGAAAAAACTCATCAGGTGGAAGTGGGCGGAGGGGGCGGCGGCGCGGGCTCTTGCCCCAGACTGAAGCGCGTACGCCCCCGGGAAAAGCAGCGAGAAGGTGTTAACGCACGATGGTCCAGCGACCGAGAATCTTGGAGGCGTAGATGGGGATGTGGTAACGGCCCTCCTCGGTCTCGATCACGATGGCCTCGTCGTTGTTCGGGGCCTGCACCTTCACGATGCGCTTGTCAGCCCCCAGGATGAAACTGGCATCCTCCGGATCGAGCGGCGTGCTGTGCGGCGAGGGCTCGGAGAGCATGTAGGTGTACTGCTCGCGCACCGCAGTCTGCAGCTCCTCGAGATTGAGGCCGTTGGCGCGGGCGTCCTCCTGCCAGCGGTAGTTCAGGAGGCGGAGCGCGGTGTCGAGGTCGTTGGCGAGAAGCGCGCGGCGCAGGTGCTCCACCAGGGCGAGGATGGCGGCCTGGTCGGCATTGCCCACGGCCTGGATGGGCTCGGCCTCCTCCCAGAGTTTCGTGGGCAGAGCGGGCTCGATCTTGAAGGGCTCCTCGAGCTTGCGCGGATAGAGTTCGGGGGCGCCCGGAGGCGGCCAGACCAGTTCCGCGAGCACGGTCTTGGGTTCCGGCAGCTCCTGCTCCAGGTCGGCCTCGAAGAGGAACACCTTCAGCTCCGCCTTGCCGGGCTCATGCTGCTTCGACTCCGGCCAGGCGATGCGAAGGGTAATGGTGTTCACGCCGGGTGCCAGCCACTCGTTGACCGGCAGGATCGTGCGCACGCCGTTGCCCTCGGGATCTGCGAGGAGGGGGACGTCATTCAACCCGATGTGGACGTCGATCCCGGTCGACATGATGTCCAGGTAGTAGCGTTTGAGAATGGGATCACTCATGGGAAGGCCTATGGGGAGCTTGTGGCGGGCTTCTTTTCGGGACGGGGATAGATCTTGTAGGGCTCGGCGTCCTCCGGCGGATAGATCCTCCAGGGACCGCCCACCTCCCAGGCCTTCTGCTTCTTGTAGGCCTCGCGGGTGAAGGCCTTGACCTTGAAGGTGACGGAGAGCACCACGGGCGCGATCTCCACCTTGGGCGCAAGGGTGATGCCATCCTTGCTGAACTCGAGCTCGCCACCGATGCCGATCTCGGAGCGCGCGGCGCCCTCGACGATGACGGCGACGACCCAGGTGCTGCCCAGCTTGGCTCCGATCACGATGCCGAACTTGCCGGTGCCGGTGACCTCGATGGAGCCGGTGACCGCGTTGTCGCCATAGGTGTACTGCTTGTACTTCCCCGTGCCGACCACCTTGACCTCGAAGCCCAGCTCAAACTGGAGGTAGACGTCGAAGAGATGCTCCGCGAGCAGGTCGGCGGCCGGGGGCGGAATGCCGCAGGCGCTGTACGCCATCTTCGCAAAACTGATCTTGGGCTTCCAACCCACGCTGAAGAGCGGGTCGAGGCCCGCGCTGACCTGCTCGAGGAAAAACACACGCCATTCCTTGGGCTCCTCCTGCCAACCCCAGGAGACCTCCATGACGCCCTTGAATTTCTCTGTCTTGCTGGCGCGCCCCTCGTCGTAATCGGCGTCCTCCTTGGCGGAGGTCCTCTCCTCGTCGGTCATGGAACCCGAGGCGGGCAGGAAGTACTTCAGCACCCCGCCGCAGCCTTCGGACATCGACTTGAAGAGTTTGACGAACTCGTTGATGTCCAGCTTGACCTTGTAGTTCTGGCTCGGGAAGACCTCGACCAGGACGCGGTCGGTGGCCTCGTCGCAGCCGCGGCCATAGACATAATACCTCTCACCGCTGGCCCAGGAGGGAAACTTGTCCTTGTTCTCCGGGTGCTTGAGCGTGAAGGAATGCCTGGCACCGTCCTTCCAGTCGCCCTCATCCACGGCGCTGTGTCGCAGGATGCAGGCCTGCTTGCGACCGGCCTCCTTCGACTTCACCTCGACGGAGAGCGTCTCGGTGCCGCCCCCGGACTTCGTGATCTCGACCAGGCTCAGCCAGTTCTCGGTGACCTTGTCCTTCTTGTCGGGCTCAGGAACCACCTGCAGGATCTTGCCGGGGCCGGGCACGCGGCCCTGCTTGTCCTTCACCACCAGCTCGCCGATGCCGCAGGGCTTGTCGGACTTTTTCTGCGGGGGCGGAGTGGTGGGCTGCGGGGGATTGGGAAGGGGCTTCTTGGGGGCGAACTTTCCGGGAGGCGTCACGCCCATGCCCTTGCCCTTCGGAGGAGCCTTGCCCTTGGGAGGCGGGGCCGAGACGGCGCCGGCGCTGCCCTTGCCGGCGGGAGTGGGTGCCGTGGGAGCCTTGGGCTTGGTGGGTGCTACGGTCTTGCCTGATTTGGGAGAGGGCATGGGGGTCCTTTAGTTGATCTTGATCATTCCGCCCTTGATCGTGGTCATGGCGTCGCCGCTCACGTTCATCATGGAGCCCTTGAGTTCCGTGGTGGCCTTCGACTCCACCTTCACGCCGGCGGCGCCCTCGATGCCGACGTTTCCGCCCTTGGCCTTCATCGAAATGGCGCCGGTGTCAGACTCAAACTTCGTGTCCTTGAGGGCCTTGATGTCGAAGGTGCCCTGGGTACCCAGGCTGATGCCGTTTTTGTCGATGGCGATGAAGGAATCCCCGACCTGAATGGTGATGTGTTCACCGGCCTCGATGACGATCTCCTTGGCCGTGAGATAATACTGGTCGGTGGTCTCCTCGTGGTGCTTCTTGCCGAAAATCGTGACGACATCGTCGTGGACGGTGAGGGTGAGCTTCTTGACGATCTCAACGGAGGCCTCCTCCTTGACGGTGAGGTTGTAGTTCTTGTCGACCTCGCCGGTGTAGTTCTCGCCGATCTTCTCGGAGTGGTTCTTTTCCACCTCCTCGAACCTGTCGCGCTTGACGTGAAGGTGGAGGTCCTGGCCGACGTACTTGCGCTCGTCATTGTTGACCTGGATGTCGAGGTCCTTCTCGGCCCGCATGTGGATCTCCTCGGACCCCTTCTTGTCCTCGAAGCGGAACTCGTTGTAGCCACCGGCCCCCTTGGAGCTGAGCGTCTTGAGGGTGGACTTGGTCTTCTCGTCGGGCAACGCGTAGGGAGGCGGGTTCGCCGCGTTGTACACGCTGCCGGTGACGATGGGGCGGTCCGGGTCGCCCTCGAGGAAACTGACGAGCACCTCATGGCCGATGCGCGGCAGGAAAAGGCCGCCCATCTTCTTGCCCGCCCAGCCCTGGGCCACGCGCAGCCAGCAGGAGCTCTTCTCGTCGGCGGTGCTGACACGGTCCCAGAAGAAGCTGACCTTCACGCGGCCGTGCTTGTCGGTGTGGATTTCCTCGCCCGAGGGGCCCACGACGAGGGCGGGCTGCATGCCACGGATGCAGGGCTTGGGCGTGGTGCGCGGGGGCCTGTAGGTCTGGGAGGAGGGGATGGCCGTGAAACTGCAGTTGTACACCGGGTTCGGGGCCCCCTTGGAGCTGATGAAGTCGCCCGCGTCATAACTGAGTTCGATCTCGGTGCAGAGGTATTCCTGGTTCTGGTCCTTGCGCGGATGGTCGGTGAGGACGAAGAGGTGACCGGCGCCGAGGGCGCAACACTTGGTGCGGCCGCGCACGGTCATGGAGGTGGACTGCACCTCGTCGAGCCTGACGCGGCTGAGCCGCTCGGCCTCCGCGGGGGAATCGTACTCGCCGGGATAGTCGAAGA
>JAHFTI010000390.1 GCA_023265535.1 Opitutaceae bacterium | reverse complement strand
CTGATCGGCCTGATCGTCGGCCGCCGCAGCAAGTAAGCGGTGACCTGAACCATCATGGACTCCAACAATCCGACCCCGGGCGGCATCCTTGACTCCGTGCGCAGCCTCGCAGAGGGGCTGTTCGCGGCAGTGCAGGACCGCATCGCCCTGGCTTCACTCGAATTCGAGGAGGAATCGCACAGGCAGATCCGGATACTGGCCTGGATCAGCGCGCTTGTCTTCACGGGCACGATGTCGCTCTCCTTCGCCACCTTCACCGTGGTTTACCTGTTTTGGGAGAGCGCCAGGCTGGCCGTGCTGGGCGCCCTCGCGCTGCTTTACCTTGCCGCATTCCTTGGGCTCGCACTCGCGTTTCGCCGTTTCCTGGCGCGCCAGAAGCGGCCCTTTGATGCCACCTTGCAGGCCCTGGGAGCCGATCGCCAATGCATACGCGACGGGAACTGACAGCGCTGGCGGAGCGGAAGCGTGTGCTTCTGGACCGCATCCACGCACAGCGGGAGCTGATCTCCCGCGACCTTCACCGCGTGCTGGAGCCTGTGCGGCTCATCGACGAGGGCCTGGCGCTGTGGCGCCTGGTCTCCGGCTTTTTCGGCAAACCCTAAGCCCGAGCCCGGCCCCGAGTGGCGGCTTGGGCTGGTCACCAGGTAACGGCCTGGCCGGGGGATGCCTTTTCTTTTGCGGTTGTAGGGTGGGGGGGGCTGTGTCGTAAAGTCTCCGAATGCGCACGCCGCAGAGCACTCCTCCTCCAAAGCACCTGGCCGGCAGTCTCCTGCTGGCCCATCCGGCCATGCGCGATCCGAACTTCCGCAGGACCGTGGTGTTGGTGTCCATGCATGGCGATGAGGGGGCGATGGGCGTGGTCCTTAACCGTCCGCTGGGCAAGCGCCTGGGCGAACTCAACGGGGCCTTCGCCTACGGGCCCCTGGCCGAGGTCGCTGTGTTTGCGGGTGGGCCGGTGCAGCTCGAGCAGCTGATCATGGTCGGCTGGCAGCGCCGCGATGACGGCTTTCGCCTGCACTTCGGCGTGGAGCCCGACCTGGCCACGGAATTGGTGGGACAGGAAAACACTGTGCTGCGGGCTTTTGCGGGTTTTTCGGGCTGGTCGTCAGGGCAGCTGGAGAACGAGCTCAAGGAGAACACCTGGATCGTCCGCCCGATGCCTCCGGACCTCATGGATGCCGATGTCGGCGTGGCGCAATGGCGCAAATTGCTCGGGGAGCTCAGTCCCGAGTGGCAACTGCTTGCGAACGAGCCCGAGGATCCCACTGCGAACTAACGGGATGCAGAACGGGCGACATTTCCGTTGACAAGCGTCGCCGCCCCCTGTCTTTTCACCACTTTTATGAAAGTTGTCTCCTCCATCAAGTCCGCGAAGAAGCGCCACCCGGCTTGCCAAGTCGTCCGCCGCAAGGGCCGCATCTACGTCATCAACAAGACCGAGCCCCGCTACAAGGCGCGTCAGGGCTGATTAACCCATTTAAGGAGAATTACACCGTGAAAGCCGAAGGCCATCCCGCCCTTAACAACATTTGCTTCCTGGACGTTGCCACTGGCAAGCGCTTCCTGACGAAGTCCACGATGAAGTCCGCCCGCAAGGAGACCATCGATGGCGTCGAGTACATGGTCGTCCTTCGCGATGTGACCATGGATTCCCATCCCGCCTACACCGGCGAGAAGCGCCTCGTCGACACCGCCGGCCGCATCGAGAAGTTCGCCTCGAAGTTCAAGCGCGTCACCACCAAGTCGGCGAAGTAATTCGCCTCCTGGTCAGCGACCCTTTTTGCCCTCCGTCACAAGCGGAGGGTTTTTGTTTTTGAAACACGCCGAACTCAAGCTGTGCGGCCTGCCCGCGGTGCAGGCCCGATGGAAGAAGGATCCGTCCTCCTTCCTGCGGCTCTTCTTTGACCAGAAGACAGGGCGCTCCGTGGGGGCGATCTGCAAGGTGCTCGCGGCGGAGCGCAAGGTGTACCGCTGTGTCGAGACGGCCGAGTTGGAGAAGATCGCGGGCTCGCACCATCATGGCGGCATCGTGGCCGTGGTGACGCCGGGGGCCGAGCGCATGCCGACCGCCGAGGAGCTGGCGTCCTGGGCCAAGCGGCGCGAGCCGTTGCTGGTGCTCGATCGCATCGGAAATCCGCACAATCTCGGCGCCCTCGCGCGCACGGCGGCCTTCCTGGGCGTGAAGCACATCGTGATCCCCGATTCGCCCGAGGCCTCGCGTGGCAATGATGCGGCGTACCGCGTCTCCGAGGGTGGCCTGGAGGCCGTGGAGCTCTGGGTGGTCGGTGACCTGCCCCATTTCCTGCAGCGCCTCGCGCGTGCGGGCTACGAGGTGGTGGGTGCGGCCACGCGCGATGGCAAGCTGCTGCGTCCCGGTGGCGCGGCGAAGCTGGTGGGCGGCGAAAAGGCCGTGGCGCTGGTGCTGGGCAACGAGGAGCAGGGCATGTCGCCGGCCGTGAGTGCGGCCTGCACGCGGCTCGTGACGCTCGCCGGCAGCGGCGAGGTGGAGTCGCTCAACGTGTCGGTGGCCGGTGCGCTGCTGATGTGGGAGCTGCTGGTGCCCGCGGGTGCGCGGCGCGCGGTGTAGTTGAATTTTGGTGACAGGTCCCTTCAAGGGCCAAAAAGAAACCCCGGCCGCGAACGGACGGGGTTTCGAAGCGAAGCAGCGTGTGCTGTTCCTGGTTGTAAGCGGCTCAGGCCTTGCGGGCGAAGCGGCGGCGCAGGAACGCGAAGCCGAGCAGGCCGGTGGCGCCCATCAGGCCGTAGGTGGAGGGCTCGGGCACCGGGGTGACCGGGGGCTGGACCTCGCCATTGCGGACGTTGAAGGTATAGCGACCGTTCTGGGCGGCCTGGTCGAAGGGCGTGCCGAACGAGTTGTAGATGAGACCGGTCGTGAGGTTGGTGTCGAGGAAGGCGCCGTTCACCAGGGAGCCGGGGAGCTGGTAGTAGGTGGAACCGCCGCTGGTGTAACCTGCGACTGCTGAGGTGCCGCCGAGGCCCTGGTTGTTGCCACCGCTGTAGGTGCCGGCTTCCCAATTCAGCATGGTGTAGTTGAATTCGATGTCGAAGTCGCCTGCCGCAATCTCGGATCGATCAATCAGGACCACCTGGAATGTGTTGTAATAGGGCAGCATGTTGAAAACACCCACATTGGCGTAGTTGGCGGCAAAGGCATTGTGGCCGCTGAGTATGCCCGCGCCGTAGGTAACTGGGCTGGAACTGCGGGTGTCCACGTCCGCGAAGAAGGGGGCGATCATGGCAGGCAGCCCCGGGGCGCTCAGGCCGTAGGGCGTGTACGTTCCCACCCCGCCGTTGAAGGTCAGGTTGCCGTTGTTGTTGACCCAGGTTTGGTTGTAGGTGTTGCCGAAGAAGTTGGCGTTGAAACCCAGTGAGACAGGGCCCACGTAGCCATCGTCATTGGCAGGAAGTGTATTCGCCGTGGAACCGTCGAACGTGCGCAGGGACTGCGCGGACATCGGGAGGGAAATCGCCGCGAGCAAGAGCACGGCAGCGAAGGCTTTGAGTGATCGGGAGATCATATTAATTCCTGTGGTGTGTAGGGGATACAATTACCTGCGGCTGTGCTGCTTGGCAGGTGGCCTTAGTAAACCTGATAATCCGCGTGCTGTGAAGTAGGGGAACATGGAGGCGCTCCTAATGCTTTCCACTACGTCCTAGGGAATCGCCTTATGCGCGGCTAGGAGACTGCCGGCAGCCTTTCCGCGATTCCGCCCCAGAGGGTCCCACGACCAGGTGTCGCGAGCGGGCACAAAAAAGCAGGACGGGAGTGTTCCCGTCCTGCCTTGGCCAATACCTGATTGGGCGCAGGTGTGACTGCCGTGGAGCTGATGTTCCCCGGCGGTAAAACCTGTCCCTGGGCCTCAGTTTCCCGATTGCTTGTCTTTAATCAAGATTGGGTACTGTAAATTGATTGTATAAGCGAGATTGGGGCGGCTGTGGTTGTGCGCGTGTGTGGGGTGGTGTGGTGGCTGCTAGCCTGGCAGGCCGTCCCCCCTGTCTCACGGCACCTCGTACACCTCGACCATGCCCTGTCCGGTGGTGTTGCCCACGCCGTCAAGGGTGGCGGTGTAGGGACCGCCCTCGGGCAGGGTGACGAGGATGGCGGCGTCGACGGAATTGTCCAAGAGGGGGAAGGCGAAGACCGAGGCGGAGAGTGCCTTGATCTGGTTGGCGTTGGAGACGGTGGACCAGGCGAGGGTCTCGGCGATGAGGCGCGCGCCGGAATAGATGCGCAGGCGGGGCGCGGCCAGCAGGGGATTGGCCAGCAGGTAGTCCGGGCTGAGGAAGGGGGCCAGGGAGGGGCCGATGCCGCGGATCAGCAGTGTGCGGGAGCCGCCGCTCAGGTAGAAGCCGGGGACGAGCACCTTTTCTCCCGTGCCCACGAGCGTGCGGGCGGAGATGTTGGAGATGCGTGCGGTGGAGGCGCCGCCGGTGTCGTAAAGTTCCACGAGGCAGACGCCGGAGCTGCCGTTCCGGCCGCTCACCTCCAGGGTGTAACCGCCAGCGGAGAAGGACTGCAGCACGACCGCGTCGGCTTTTCCGGCGCCGAGGGCGAAACCGGTGTTGGCGGCGGTGGCGGCATTCAGCGCGGCGAGGTTGGGGGCCTGCTCCCAGTTGTCGTTGTCGCTGACGAAGGCGCCTTGGTTGTAGACCGCGAA
>JAHFTI010000389.1 GCA_023265535.1 Opitutaceae bacterium | reverse complement strand
GGCACGCTGCCAGCTCTTGTCCGTCCTGGCGCGCTCCTCGGCGGACTGGTTCTTCGGGAGAAAGGCGATGTAGGTCACGGGCAGCGCCTTCGCCAGCGGGTTCTTGTACGAGACGGGCTGGTTGAAGCACTTGATGGACTGCCTGACGCTGTGCGGCGGCTGGGTGTCGGGCTTGACCCAGGGCACCTGCATGAAGCCGTCGGCAAAATTGGGACCCGCGGGCCCCTTGTTGCCAAAGATGTCCCAGATCGACATGCCATCGTCCGGCACGGCCGCATCGAGGAAGACGACATGGCGGAGACGCTCCGGAATCCGGTCCATGACACCGGTGATGACCATGCCGCCGTAACTGTGCCCCGTGAGGACAACATCCCTGAGGTCCTCGAAGAGAATCAGGTTCACGACATCGTTGATATGGGTCTGGAGGTCGTTGTCGGGGCTGCTCAGGTGCGCCCGCTCACCCAGCCCGGTCAACGTGGCGCGATACACGGTGTGCCCGTCCTCGGCGAGGCATTGGCCCGCGCGCTTCCACTCCCAGCCACCGGCGGTCGCGCCATGCACGAGCACGAGGGTGAGTTTCTCCGCGGCGGCATTCGCCGTGGCAGCGCCGAGGAAAGCGAGCGAGAGGAAAAGGACGAGGGGGCGGAACAGGGATGACATTTTCATGGGGAGGGAAGCACACGGGTACACGGCGGGGCACCGCGATTGCAGTAAGGTCCGTGCGCTAACTATGTGACTTGGGCAGTGCGTGCGGTCCCGCCCGTGGCAGTTCGGCCTGGCCCCCGTCCCTGCTACGCAGGGCCGTCGCCAGCAGCCCCGGCCAATTCAATTGACAGACGCAAAAATATATTTCGACCTCGAACTAGTGTGTGGTCCCCACACCCCACCCCGCATGCCCAAGAAATCACCGCGTCCTGACGACCTGCCCTTCAGCCTGGCCCGCATGGCCCTCTGCTTTCGGCGCTTCAGCGACCAGACCCTGCGCGCCGTCGGGCTGGCAGGGCTGGCGCCTGGCCTGGCCAGCGTCCTGCATGCACTGGACGCGATGGGCACCTGCACGACCGGCCAGCTGGTGGAGGCCACGCGCTTCCCGAACGGCACGCTCACGGGACTGCTCGACACGCTCGAGGAGCAGGGCCTCGTGTCCCGCAAGGCCAATCCGGAGGACGGCCGTTCCCGGATGCTCACACTCACCTCCAGGGGACGCAGGACCTGCGGGAAGCTGCACGATCGCCATGCTCTGAGCCTTGCGTGCCTGAACAAGGCGCTGGGACAACGCGAGGCCGCCAACCTGGCACGCCTGCTCGACAAGACCTCCGAGGCCTTGCGCACCTACCAGGCTCCGGTGCGCACGCGGAAACCGAGCCCCACACCCCGGCACTAAGCCCGTCTTTCCAATGAAACTCCCCCTGCCCCTCGCGCTCGCAGCCGCAGTGCTGTGGCTTCAGCCCGCCTCGGCCACACCCGCTGAAGGCGCCGTCCCGGGGCCTGCCCCGCAGGCTGCACAGCACGTCATCATCATCGAGGAGGGCGGCACAGGACCGCACAAGGCCATCGCCACCGAGGATCCGACACTGCCCGGCATGACGCTCTTTCGTCCGCGAGACCTCGCTCCCTTCTCAGGAGAGCAGGCGCTTCCGGTGCTGCTGTGGGGCAACGGGGCCTGCGCCAACACCGCGCAGGAGCACAAGAACTTCCTCAACGAGCTCGCCTCCCAAGGCTACCTCGTACTCGCCATCGGACTGCTCGACCAACTCGGGACGCGCACCGAACGCTCACGCCTGCCCACCCGCTCAGCCCAGCTCAGGGAGGCCTTGGACTGGATCACCACGCAGGCGGCGACGCCCGGCAGCCCCTATGCCGCCAGAATCGCCACGGGCAAGGTCGCTGCCATGGGCATGTCGTGCGGAGGCCTGCAGGCCATCGAGATTTCGGGCGATCCGCGCATCCGCACGAGCGTGATTTGCAACAGCGGCGTGCTGCCCGCCCCTTCCCCCATGAAGGCGATGCCGAGCCTATCCAAGGAGGTGCTGCGCCAGTTTCACGCACCCGTGCTCTACATCATGGGCGGTGCCTCGGACATCGCGTACGCAAATGCCATGGATGATTTCGCGCGCATCGACCAGGTGCCCGTGGTGATGACCAATCTCGATGTGGGCCATGGCGGCACCTATGGCCAGCCGCACGGAGGCGAGTTCACCCGGGTGGCGCTCGCCTGGCTCGACTGGCAACTCAAGGGACTCACTGCAAACGCACGCGTTTTCCTCGGTCCCGACTGCGAGCTCGCACGCGACGGTCGCTGGACCGTGGCCTCAAGGAATTTTCCCGAGCCGCCTCCCCGCAGCGAGCAGCCCACGCTGCAGGCGGATTTCTGCTATGAGGCGATCGTTGGGATCGGCGCCCCCGTGGTCGTGGGCAAGACACCCGCCGGCCACAGGCAATACATTCCCATCACGGGTGGAACATTCCGCGGGGACAGGCTCAGGGGAACGGTGCTTCCCGGAGGGGCGGACTGGCAGACGACGCGCGCCGACGGAGTGACCGAGGTCGACGCCCTGTACTCAATGAAGTGCGATGACGGCACCGTGATCATCGTGCACAACAGCGGCGTGATCAACGGGGACGGCGGCTTTTATGCACGCACAGCGACGCGCTTTGAAGTCCCGGAGGGCCCCCACTCCTGGCTCACGCGCGCGCAATGTGTAGGCACCGTCTCAGCCGGCCCCCGGCCTGGCACCGTTACGATCCGAATCTTCCGCCTTCGTTGAGGCCAAAGCCCCCCTGCGGCAGGAGGCATTTGGCAGCCCCCCCCTTCAGTCCACACCACCATGAAACCGGCCCTGTTCCTCTGCGCGATCATCCTTCTCCTGGAAGCCCCTGCAAGCTCCGGGGCATGCACCGAGCCCACGAAGGACATCACCGCCAGCGAGGTGACGGCCGGGCTGGTGGGCACCACGATCCCCAGCGACGCCATAGGGGAGCCTGTGAGCGCGGTCAGCCTGGCCCCGCCGCGCTGGGTGGAGGCGAGCACCGAGTTGCCAGCACACGCGATCATCGATGGCTCCATGGCGCCCGTCGACCCGAAGGCCAAACCCATCCACTTCCGCATTGTGGTACCGGCCTCCTGGACGCGGCGTGCCGCACAGCTCGGCGGCGGCGGGTTCAACGGCTCCATCCCCCAGTTGGCCATCGCCGAATACCTTCGCCGCGGTTTTGCCACGTATGGAAGCGACTCTGGACATCAGACCGACTACAGCCACCGGCCTGCGTCGCACGCCGAAGCGCTGGCGCTCCAGGACTGGGCCCTCAATGACGAGGTGGCCCGCAATTTCGGCTACATGCAGATGAAGAAGACCCATGATGCAGCCATGGTGCTCCTTGAGCGCATCTACGGGGAACGCCCCCGCTTCAACTATTACATTGGGAATTCCCAGGGGGGGCGTGAGGCACTCACCGTCGCACAACGCTATCCTGCCGATTACGACGGCATCCTGGCGACGGTGCCCGTGGTCAATCTTTCCACCCTGATGCTCGCCCCTTCACTGGTCCGCGTCAGGGAGACCCGCCTCGCCGCATGGGTCCCCCCCGCCAAGGCCACCGCGATAGCACAGGAATTCATGCGTCAGGCCGACGGCCTCGATGGCCTGATGGACGGCGTGATCAACAACTACATGGCCGCTCGCGCACGCTTCGACCTCTCGCAAGGTGATCCCTCCCGCAATCCCTGGGCTGCGCTGCAGGCAAGTCCTGCTGCCGCCGAAGCACAGCCCCACCCCTCCGGAGCCGCCGAACACCCCGCGGACGCCGCCGCACAGGCCACCCTGAGCCCGGAGCAGGTCGGCACGCTGAACTTCATCTACAGCCGCCACACGCTGCCCTTCCCCCTGGCCAACGGCGTCTCCCGGTTCGGCATGTGGCTGCCCAGCACGGACCCGGCCGGCGGCGGCATGCTCGTGCAGCAGCGCTTCAAGGGGCAGGAAGGCGCCTCAGGGAACGCGCCTGTCTTCGCGAGCATCGGAAGCCTCGGCGTGACGGGCTTCATGATGCGGGATCTCGAGGCCAATCCCCTCGACTTCGATGAGCAACGCTTCGCAGCACGCCGTCGCCTCCTGTCGGAGTGGCTCGACTCCACCAATCCCGATCTCTCGCGCTTCCATGCGCGCGGAGGCAAACTCCTGGCCATCGTGGGCACCAACGACATGATCGCTTCTCCCGGTGCGCAACTCGACTACTTCCAGGCAGTGATCGACACGATGGGGCGGGAGCGCGTCGACAGCTTTGCGCGTTTCTGGGTGCTCCCCCAGACCGGCCATGGCTTGTCTGGAAGAAGCCACTCTCTCACTGGAGAGGGAAAACCGACCCCGGTGTTTGAGATTCCCAGCAGCTTCGACCGACTTGGCCTCCTGATCGACTGGGTCGAAAACCTCCGTGCACCCGACAAGACACAGATCGTGACGGCCGGCGGCCGCAGCCTGCCCCTGGCCTCCTATCCCAACTATCCGCACTACATCGGGGGCCCGCCTGAGAAGGCCTCCTCCTATCGAAGCACCTCGCCGTGAGGAAGCGTGGGCCGGGGCGATGGAGCGCAGGGCGAACGCCAGAACCATGAAGCAGGGGGATGAGAGCAGATCAGGCCAGCCCGCCTTTCAGCGCACCACCGTGTCGCGCAACGCCTCGATG
>JAHFTI010000388.1 GCA_023265535.1 Opitutaceae bacterium | reverse complement strand
CGCCCCCGGCACCACCCAGGGTGACAGCGCCTTCGGCAACCTGATCTCCTTCAGCGGCGCGTCCGTCGCGGAGAACGCCTACTTCATCAACGGCTTCAACGTCAGCAATTTCCGCAACGGCCTTGATACGTCGTCCATCCCGTTCGAATTCTACGACCAGTTCGAGGTCAAGACCGGCGCCTACTCCGCCGAGTTCGGCCGTTCCACCGGCGGTGTGGTGAATGCCACCACGAAGTCCGGCACCAACGAGTTCCACGGCGGCGTCTCCATCTACTGGACCCCCGCCCGCCTGCGCTCCACCAATCCCGACGTCTACTACAAGGACGAGGATGGCTCCACGCAGAACTACACCTACAACAGCCAGGACTCGCGCGACACCAAGACCCTGAACTTCTGGGCCAGCGGTCCCATCATCAAGAACATGCTGTTCTTCTACGGCATCTACACCGTCCGCAAGGACAAGGTGAACAACTACGCCACCGCCGGCACCGAGTTCTGGGACCAGAAGGACGGCGATCCGTTCTGGGGCGGCAAGATCGACTTCTTCCCCTTCAAGGGCCACCACTTCGAGTACACGGCCTTCTCCGACAAGTCGGCCATCGACACCGATGTCTATCCCTACGATCTGGCCACCAACAAGATCGATCGTAGTGCCCCTCCCTCCAAGCTCTACAGCAAGGCGGGCGGTCGCAACGACATCATCCGCTACACCGGCAAACTCACCGAGGACCTGACCGTCTCCGCCCTCTACGGCAAGAACCACGCCGACAAGGCCAATGGCTCCACGGCTGACTTCGACCCCGGCGTCTACGACACCCGCACCGGCCACGCCGACTGGCTCAGCGGCAACCCCGACCTCCTCGTTGAGGCCGGTTACGACGAGCGCGAGGCCCTGCGCTTCGATGTCGAGTACAAGTTCAACCTGCTGGGCTCCCATCGCCTCCGCGCCGGTTACGACACCGAGGACAACCTCTCCTACTCGAAGTCCCAGTACACGGGCGGCGTCTATTGGCGCTACTACACCACCACCCCCGGTGCCAAGGTCAATGGCGCGACCATCCCGGAAGGTGTCACCCAGGTCGTTCGTGAGCGCAAGATCACCAACGAGGGCAGCTTCGGCGTGAAGACCACGGCGATGTACCTCGAGGACAACTGGACGCTCCTCAACGACCGCCTGCTGCTCCGCCTCGGCGTGCGCAACGAGTCCTTCGAGAACAAGAACGTCGCCGGCGACGTCTTCATCAAGATCGACCGCCAGCTGGCCCCCCGCCTCGGCGTCTCGTACGATCTCTTCGGCGACAAGAAGACCAAGCTCTTCGCCAACTACGGCCGCTACCACCTGCCGATCGCCTCGAACACCAACATCCGCCTGGCCGGTGCCGAGAACTTCACGCAGGAGTACTACATCCTCAACAGCATCAACTCCAACTTCACCCCGGTGAAGGGAGCCAAGCTGGGCGGCACCACCGTTTACTCGGATGGTTCCATCAAGGATGAGGCCTACATCGTCGACAAGAACATCAAGCCGATGTACCAGGACGAGTGGATGATCGGTGTCCAGCATGAGCTCAACAAGCTCTGGACTGTGGGCACGCGCTTCATCACCCGCGACCTGAAGACCTCCATCGACGACGTCATCGTCGACCACGCGCTCGCCGCCTATGCCGCCCGCAAGGGAATCACCAACTGGAACGAGCCCGGCGCACACGAATACGTGCTCGCCAATCCCGGCAGCCCCATCAGCTACCTCTACGACATCGACGGTGACGGCGATGACGACCAGGTGGACCTGACGGTCGCCGACCTCGGCTTCGACAAGGCCACGCGCAAGTACTATGCGGTGGAACTCTTCTTCGAGCGCATGTGGGACAAGAAGTGGAACCTCCAGGGCTCCTACACTTGGTCCCACTCCTACGGCAACACCGAGGGCTGGGTGAAGTCCGACAACGGTCAGGACGACGCCGGCCTCACCTCGGCCTTCGACGCCATCGGCCTCATGGCCAATGGTGCCGGTGACCTCCCCAACGATCGTCGCCACCAGTTCAAGCTCTTCGGTTCCTATGCGATCACCAAGGAGCTCTCCGTCGGCGCCAACACCCGCCTGACCTCCGGTCGCCCCCGCAACAAGCTGGGTTACTATCCGTATGACCTCGATCCGATTGCCTACGGCTACGGTGCAGAGGCCTTCTGGACGGGCGGCCTGGGCGGCAAGGCCAACCCGCGCGGTTCCGCCGGTCGCGGCGCCTGGACCTTCACCGCTGATCTCTCGCTGAGCTACAAGCCCACCTGGGGCAAGGGCCACCTGAACTTCGGCCTGGATGTCTTCAACGTGCTCAACAGGCATGGCGTCACCGAGGTGGTGGAGCAGGCCGAGCTCGATGAGGATTATGCCAACCCGCGCTTCGGTCTCGCCAAGAGCTGGCAGGCCCCGCGCTCGGTGCGCCTCTCCGTCGCGCTTGAGTTCTAAGGACGAACGCAGCTAAAAAAGCGTCAAATTCCAGCGGCCCGTCGCAGACTTCCTGCGCGGGCCGCTTTTTTGTGGCGGGAGGGAGGCAAGAGGGGCAGCATGCCCGCCTGCCTCGACACCCCTGCGGAACTCACCCTATATTTCCATGGGTTCCGGCCGATACAAAGAAACAGTGTCCCAAGCGCTTGGACCACAACCCGCCCATTTGTCACCATGGCTATCGTTGCCGCACTTGCCCGAGAGAAACTTCTCATGACCGCCCGGAGTCTTCCGGCCGCCCCCCAGGTACTTTCCGAACTGGGTGAGCTGCTGCAGGATGTGAACACAGGGCTCGATGAGATTTCAGATCTGCTCAAACGCGACGCCGCCCTCGCCGCCCGCATCATCCGCATCAGCAACAGCTCAGCCATGGGCGGCGGCAGCCGCATCGGCGCCATCGAGGAGGCCGTCAACCGCGTCGGCTTCAGCGAGGTCTACCGCCTCGTCGGCCTGGCCACGACCAGCCGCCTGGCCGATCGCGACCTGAATTACTACCGCATCGAGGCCGAACCGCTACGCCATCACATGATGCATTGCGCCCTGGCGGCCGAGAAACTCGCGGAACGCTGCGGCCTGGACGCACGCGCCGCCTACACGGCAGGCCTCATGCGCAGCCTGGGCATGATGGTGCTCGACCGCGCCGCCCGCGAACGCATCCCGCTCTCGGAAGCCTATGATCACCGCAAGATCGAGGGCTACGCCGCCTGGGAGGGCTCCATCTTCGGCATCTGCAACACCGAGGTCTCGGCGCTGATCCTGGCGGAATGGAAATTCCCCACGGAGATGATCTCCATGGTGCGCGACCACTACCTGCTGCGCGACGCCGACTACACCAACACCCTCGCCTGCCTGCTCAACGTGGCCAACTGGATCACGATGCAGGGCCGCCTCGGCCTCACCGGCGAACCCTGCTACCTCACCCTCACCGAGAAGAAACTCCAGACCCTCGGCCTGGGCGAGGAGGACGTGCGCGAGGTCGCAGGCCAGGTGGAGCAGGCCTTCGCCCGCATCAAGGACCAGATCTGAGCAGAGGACGATCCGGGCCCCACCGACACTCCTCCCCCGCCCTTCCCCGAGGCCTCGCAACACGAGGCCTTTTTTGTAGCCAAATTTCGGATACAGCTCGGGGGGGGGGGGCCCTGGGGGGGGCCCCTTACACCATCCACCCCGCCCCGGCCCTTGCCCGCGCCCGCCCCCCAGCGGCGCCGTGGTCAAACGGCCCGCCCCTCACTCCGAGCGCGGCGTGCCGTGCAGGAAGGCGTGCAGCTCCGTGGCGAGCACCTCGCCGAAGCCGTCGACCTCCATGAGCTGCGCCACCGAGGCGGCGCGCAGGCGGTCGATGTCGCCGAAGCGCCCCAGCAGCGCGGCGCGGCGCACCTCGCCCAGGCCCGGGAAATCGTCGAGCACGGACTCGCGGATGCGTTTCGAGCGCAGGTCGGCGTTGTAAGTGTTGGCGAAGCGGTGGGCCTCGTCGCGCAGGCGCTGGAGGAGCTGCAGCCCGGGATGCGTGAGGGGCATGTTGAGCGGTGCGCGCTCGTCGGGGAAGATCACGGTCTCGTGCTTCTTCGCGAGGCCGATGAGCGCGGGCGGCTCGAGGTCCATCGCGATGAAGGCCTTCAGTGCGGCGCCGATCTGGCCGCGCCCGCCGTCGATCACGACGAGGTCCGGCATGGGCTTGCCCTCCTCGCGCAGGCGGAAGTAGCGGCGGCCCACGACCTCCTCCATCGCGCGGAAATCGTCGTTGCCGATGAAGCTGCGGATCTGGAAGCGGCGGTACTGGTTCTTGTCGGGCTTGCCGTCGCTGAAGTGCACCATCGAGGCGACGACATAGGTGCCCGAGATGTGCGAGATGTCGAAACACTCCATGTGGCGCGGCGGCCGCGGGAGCCCGAGCGCGGTGGCGAGCTCGGCCAGCGCGGTCTCATCCGGCACGATCAGCGGGTGGTCGCGCTCGAACTTGCGTGTCTTCTCGAGGGTCTTCTCGAGGGCGAACACGACGTCGCGCAGCTCGGCGGCCTTCTCGAAGTCGTGGCGCTGCGCGGCGCCGAGCATCTCAAGGCGGAGGCTCTCTAGCCACTCGCGGGACTTGCCCTCGAGGAAGGCGCAGGCGGCGTCGACGCGCTCGCGGTACTGGGCGGCGGTGATGACGTTCTCGTGCCCGTAGATCTCGGCGCGCAC
>JAHFTI010000387.1 GCA_023265535.1 Opitutaceae bacterium | reverse complement strand
TGGTTGCGGCCTTCCTCCCGGGGCCGGCTTGGCTGCGCCATTTTGCAGGCCTGCTGGGCCTGCTCCGCTTTGTGTTTCCAGCAAGCCTCCTGGGCCTGCTTTTCGGAGCCTTTTCGTGGGCCCCCCTGCGCGGGGCCTTGGGCAGCTCGGCGCTGGAGCGCCTGCTCCTGCCGCCCTTTGTCGTGCGCGGCGAAGCCACGCCTGGTCCGACTCTCCTCTTCGGCCTCTCCCTGGGCACGCTGCTCGCGCTGGTGTGGGCCTCGGGCACGCTCCTGCTGGCCGGCTTCTGGCTGCTGCGCCTGCAACGCGGCCTCAGTGCCCTGCGAAGCCAGGCCAGGCCGCTGGCCCCCACGGAGGCGGCGCTGCTGCGCAGCCTGGCCCTGAGGACGGGCGTCAATCCCGACACGGTGAGCGGGCACAGCGTCGACTCCGGCGGCTGGCTCGGCGTCGTGGGACTTTTTCGATCCAGAATCATCATCCCGGAAGGTTTGTTTTCGAGGATGGAGAAGGCGGAAGTGGAGGCCGTGTTGCTGCACGAGCTCGCGCACGTGCGGCGGCGTGACAACCTGCTCAGGCTCCTGCAGGCCGGGGTGGTGGCCCTCTTCTGGTTTCATCCCCTGGTGTGGTGGCTGCACAGGCGGCTGGTTTGGGACAGTGAGCGGGCCTGCGACGAGGCGGTGCTGCGGCTCACCGGCGCAAACCACGCCTATGCGACCGGCCTGTGCAAGGCCGTGCACCACGCCCTCGATCTCACGCTGCCCGGGGTTTCCGGCATGTCGCGGCCGGGTCTTCAGGCCCGGATTCACGCCGTGCTCAACCACAAACATCGTTCCGACTCCCCCGTGAAAACCTCACTCCTGATCACCGCGCTGCTGGGCCTGCTGGGCCTGAGCACGCTGTTTGCGAACCCCTCCACGCCGCCTGCCGCCGACACCAGCCAGCCAGCCGCCGACACGGAAGTGCTCAACCTGTCACAGGTCAGCGAAAAGCCGACCGTCCTCTTTCAGGCGAAACCCCGATATCCCTCGGAGCTAAAAAAGCATAACATTCGAGGCGAAGTGGTGGCCTCCTTTGTGGTCGACCTGGAGGGCCGCGTGACCGACGTGCAAATCCAGAGGTCAAGCGACCCGCGCTTCGAGGCCCCCACCATCGAGGCGCTCAGCCAGTGGAAATTCAAGTGCGCGAAGAAGGACGGGGTGCCCGTGAAGGTGCGCATGATGGTGCCCATCGTGTACAGCCTGGGCAAGTAGTCCCCCAGCCGTTTTCTGGATCGAAAGCCCGGACCTCAACCCGGGTCCAAGAAGGAAGGCCGCCTCCTCACCAGGGCGGCCTTTCCGGCCTTCAAAGGGCCCCCTTGGGCCATTCCCAAGTGACTCAGCGTGGGGCGAATGAATCACTGGGAATTTCCAGAATGAAGTGGACTGCCCCCGCTTCCTGCAATTTAATGACATGCAGACGGCTCCCCCTCCGGATCCCCAGTCCCCGACCTGCACAAGGGCGAAGACACTGCGCTCCCAGAACGATCTGCTGCAGCCCTATTCCCACTGCCCAGCTCATGAAGACCATCCCTCAGGTTCCATCGGGCGAACCGGGTGTGTCACCGTGCAGCGCCTTTGAGGAGGGCCTGGTCCCGACGGTCCTGGACGCACTCAGTGAGCATATTGCGATCCTGGATGCGGAGGGCACGATCATAGCCGTGAACGAGGCGTGGTGCCGCTTTGCCGACCAGAACAACTGCCTGCCGGGAAAGATGGGGCTGGGCGAAAACTACCTGGGGATTTGCAGGAAGGCCGCACAGGCCACGCAGGCGAAGGGCATCCAGGACATCGCCGACGGGATCCAGGCGGTCCTCTCGGGTGTGCGGCCCGACTTCGCGGCCGAATATGCCTGCAATTCCCCCACAGAGCAGCGCTGGTTTGCGATGAGCGTGAGACCCCTGGTCAGAACCGAGAAGGGTGCGGTGGTCACGCATGAGAACATCACGGAGCTGAAGCTGCGCGAGAATGCGCTGCGCGAGAGCGAGGCACTCTTCCGGAGCCTCTTTGAAAACCACTCGGCCATCAAGCTGATCATAGACCCCACCACCGCCCGCATCATCGATGCCAACGCGGCGGCGGTAGGCTTCTACGGCTGGTCGCTCGAGGAGCTGCGCAGGATGAGCATGCACCAGATCAACACGCTGCCCCCCGAGGCGATGGACTCGGAATCGGCCAAGGCCAGGAACTCACCCAGGGAGACCTTCCAGTTCCGCCACCGGAGGGCGAATGGATCGGTGCGCGACGTGGAGGTGTACTGCAACCGCATCCGCACGGGTGACCGCGACCTCCTGTATTCGATCATCCACGACATCACGGACCGGAAGCTGGCGGAGGATGCGCGAAAACAGCTGGAGGACCGCAACCGCCATCTCGAAAAATCGCTCAGCCTGAACCGCATGGCGGGGGCGGTCGCGCACCATTTCAACAACCAGCTCCAGGCAATGATGATGAGCCAGGAGCTGGCCCTGAACTCGCTGCCCGACCCCGAGCGTGCAAGGGAGTACCTGCAGATGGCACAAAACTCGGCGCGCGAGGCCAACAGCGTGAGCAGCCTGATGCTCACCTACCTCGGGCAGAACGTGCTCCGCCACCAGCCCCTGGACCTCGGCGCCACCTGCCTGGCGGAGCTGAGGCAGATCTGCGCCGAAAAGCCGCGCCACGTCACCCTTGAGCAGCAGATCCCGAGCCCGGGCCCGGCCGTGCGGAGCAACAGCCACGAGATCCACCAGATCCTGGGCTGCCTGGTCACGAACGCCTGGGAGGCCTGCATGCCGGGCCGCGCCACGGTGCGCATCACGGTGCGTGCCTGCCACGCGGCGGAGATCCCGGCGGCCAACCGCTTCCCCGTGACCTTCAGCCCGGCCGCGCCGGGCTACGTGTGTATCGAAGTTTCGGATACAGGGTCGGGCATCCCCGGGGAGAACATCGGCCAGCTCTTCGATCCCTTCTACTCCACGAAGTTCGCGGGCCGCGGCCTGGGCCTCCCGGTGGTGCTGGGCATCGTGCGCTCCCACGAGGGGGTGGTGACCGTGGAGAGCGAGCCCGGCCACGGCAGCACCTTCAGGATCTTCCTCCCCCAGGCGGCCAGGCAGGGGTGAGCGGTCGCGGCGGGACTCAGCCTGGCCAGCTCCCAGTGGGCAAGGCGATCCGACCTGCGCTCAGGTAGCCCAGCAGGATCGGATACAGGCGGCTGGAGATCACGTCGGAACTGGGTCTGCCCACCAGCGCCCGGATTTCCTCAAGGGATACCAGGAGGATCTCGATGTCCTCATGCTCCGTCTGGTTTTCCCGGGAAGGGGCGCCGGACGCCTCCGCATAGACCATGGCAACGGTCTCGTCCGTGAGCCCGGCCGATGAGGCCAGGGGCGGCGAAACGTGCAGCACCCGTCCCAGCTCCATGCCGGTCTCCTCCCTGAACTCGCGCCGCGCGGCGTCCTCGGGAGTCTCCCCGGCATCCACAAGTCCCGCGGGCAACGCCAGCTCATAGGCGCAGATAGGGGCCCGGAATTCCCGCGTCAGCACGAGCCTGGCCTGTTCCTCACTCCCCACGACCGCCACCACGACCGCTGCGTCCGCGGTGACCGGGCCCGGCCCCGGATTCCTCTTTCGCGAGGCGAAGATCCACGGTGAACGGCCCTTGGCGGTGCAGATCTCCGTCCTGAACAGGTTCACGAAGCGCTCGTCCGTGATCCTGCTGGCAGCTGTGCAGTGTGGTCCCGTGCTCATTTGCGATGAATTGTTCACTTTGCCCTTGTGGGTTTGGTCAATTTGACCACACAATATGAGGCATGAGCCAAGTTGCGAGCCCCAATGTTGCACTGATCCAATCGCCGGCCGACACCGACGCCTACAAGTTCTCGATGGCCCAGTACGCCCTGCACCGCGCCCCGACGGCGATGGTGGAGTATAAGTTTGTCAACCGGAGTCCGGTCGACCTGCGCCCCCTGGCCGGCCAGATCCGCGAGCAGGTCGACCAGCTGGCGAACCTGAGCTTCAGCGAGGCGGAGATTGCCCACCTGCGGCGGCACCCCTGGTTCACCGAGGATTTCCTGCTCTTCCTGAAAATGTTCAGGATGGACCAGGCCTCGGTGCTCATCAGGGAGCGCGACGGAGCCCTCGACATCCGTGTACAAGGTCCGTGGATACACAGGATCTTCTTCGAGATCCACATCCTATCGATCATCACGGAACTGCACTTCCGCAACAGCGTGTCCGCCGCCGACCAGGCCCGCGCCTGCAATGCCGGCATCGCGGCCCTGCGCGAGGAGCTCAGGGCGGTCAGGGCGTTTGCATCGAGGCATGGCCAGGAAAAGCCCTTCCGCCTGATTGAGATGGGCACGCGTCGCCGCGTGAGCCGCGAATACCAGTCACAGGTCCTCGATGTGCTCCGCGAGGAGATTCCGGGGCAGCTCTTTGGGACGAGCAATGTCCGCCTCTCGCTAGAGAAGGGACTGCGGGACGTGGGCACCATGGCCCATGAGTTTCTCCAGGTCCACCAGCAGATCGGCCCACGCCTCGAAAACGCCCAGAAGGCGGCCCTCGAGGGATGGGTGCAGGAGTTCCGAGGACACCTCGGCATCGCCCTCACCGATGTGATCACCTACGACGCCTTCCTGAGGGACTTCGACCTCTTTTACGCGAAACTCTTC
>JAHFTI010000025.1 GCA_023265535.1 Opitutaceae bacterium | reverse complement strand
TGGCTGAGGATGATGTCGCCGAAGGGGGTGTGGCCGCTGTCGGACGGACGGCTGAGGAGGATGTACTCGCCGTTGACCTTGCGGGGGAAGAGCACGCCGTTGCGATTGAAGGGCATGCAGGGGCTTTCCATGCGGATGAAGGTCTTGAAGTCCTTCGTGTAGCCCATGCCGATCGAGGCGCCGGGGAAATCATCGCACCAGGTGATGAAGTACTTGTCGTCGATCTTCACGACGCGCGGATCGTACGAGTAGCTGGTGGGGGCGGGATTGCCCTGCTCGTCCACCCAGTCAATGCGTGCGTCATTGATCTCAAAATGGATGCCGTCCTTCGAGGTGCCGGCATGAAGATGGGCGCGGCCGCCACGGCTGTCGGAACGGAAGACACCCGCGAAACCGTCGCCAAAGGGGACCGGAGAGCTGTTGTAGATGCGGGAGGTGTTGGGAGTCGGATTCCAGCCAATAAGCGGATTCTTGGTGCTGCGCCACATGACGTGGTGGTAGCCCTTGGGTTTGTCTTCCCAGGGAATATTGGGGAGTGCGTCTCCGATGATCGTGTTGCTCATGTCTTGTGTAATGGGATTCCGGGTGTGAAGGCGAGGATCGGCAGGGGGACTGCGGAACTTCGGCCGCGACGGGGTTCGGGCGTCCCGATTACTCAGGGGCAAAAACAGGCCCGGACTCCACTACAAAAGAGCTTCAGCACTCAGGCGGCCCGGTTCGCTTGTCCAGCGGGACCACTGCGCTCCCACGAACCCACAATATGCTTTCATGCGGTCAATTACAATTGTGCACACGCCGGAATTCCCTCGGCTAAATCCGCCCGCGCGGTAAAGGATCTCAAAAGACAACAAACCGACCTTACCGTCCGGAACACACAGGCCCGGTGAATTCCGGGCCCCGGGAGGCTCAGCGGGGCAGGAATTCCGTGGTGGCCACTTCTTCGGCCTTGAGGGCCCTGTCGGAGACCTGCAGCTCAAGCAGGAGATCCGCCATGGCTTGGATGCGGGCGAGATCAAAGGCCCCCACCCTTCCGCCGCGGGCGGGGTCGCCGGTGACCAGGCGATGCGCAATCATCTGGGAACGGGAGTAAGCCAGGAATTCGCTGCTCATCTCGCGGTTGCGCTGAAGGATCAGCTCATGCGCGGGAGCGGGATCACCCTCGATGTAGTCCCGCCACCCGCGCAGGGAGGCCTTCACAAAGGCTCTCACCACCGCGGGGTGGGAACGGGCGTAATCGCTGCGGCAGAAGATCACATGGTAGCCATCATAGCCCGCGTCGGCCAGGCGCAGGGTGCGCACGGCGAGGCCCTGCTTGGCAGCCACATAGGGTTCGTTTGTGATGATGCACTGGCGCACGCAGTTCCGGTCGGCGGCAAATTGCGCCAGGCCATAGGGCACCGGCTGCAGGCTGAACTCCAGCTTGTAGCGCTTTTTCAGATACTGCAGCCACACCAGGCTCGGCGAAGCCACGAGGGTGCGCCCCTGGAGGTCCTCAAAGCGGCGCACCGGGCTGTCCGCGTGCACCAGCAAGGCCTGATGGTCATGCTGGAGGAAGGGGGCCACCATGACCAGCGGCAGGCCGCGGCTGGCTGCGACGATCAGGTCGGTGGCGGGATTCATGCCGAACTCGGCATCACCATTGATGATCTTGGGCTTGATGTGCGCGCCAGGTCCGCCCGGCAGCAACTCGACCTCCAGTCCCTCCTCGCGATAGTATCCCTTCGCGAGGGCCTGATAGAAGCCCCCGTGCTCCGCCTGGGGGAACCAGTCGGTCTGCAAACGGACACGCTGCGGCGCGGCCGGAGTCCCCGCCTCTTGCGCCGAGGCTGCGGCCGGGTCAGCCTTGCGTGCGCAGGAACACAGGAGCGCCGAGGCCAGGGCAACGGCTGCAATTCTGAATAGGAGATTCATGGCAGACTCTGGTGCTAGAGGGCTCTCCACGCACGTGCAATGAAGCATTCCGCCGCGCGTGCTTGAAGCCTTCAGTCCAAAGGGGAATGCTCCTTCCATGCAAAGCGCCGACACGGAACACGCCCCCCGCAGCATCGCCGAATGGCAGGCCCTTTCTGCGCAGGATGCGCGGATGGCGGCGCAGCTCTTCCACTCGCGTGTCGCCGGGCTCCCCGAATCGCAAAGGCACGCCGTCTTTGCACACCTGGTCAACGAGGCCGAACTGGCCCGGGCACTGCAGGAAAGCCGAAACTGCGGCGGCCCGCTCTCCGGCACCCCCTATGCGCTGAAGGACCTCTTCGACCTGAAAGGCGTTTTCACCCGTGCCGGCTCCTCCTTCCTGCAGGAGCAGCGCCCCGTCGCCGCCCACAACTCCGTCATCGTGGACCTGCTTTCCGCGCGTGGCGCAGTCTGCGCCGCCAAGACCCATCTCCATGAATTTGCCTACGGCCTGACCGGGGAAAACCCCTTTTTCGGCAATGTGGACAATCCCGCCGCCCCCGGTTGCACCACCGGCGGCTCCAGCAGCGGGTCGGTGGCGGCGGTCGCGGCAGGCATCGTGCCTTTTGCCATCGGCACGGACACCGGAGGCAGTGTGCGCGTGCCCGCGGCCTTCTGCGGACTCTTCGGCTTCCGCATGACGCCCTCCCATAGGTGGATCTCCGACGCCTTCCCGCTGGCCCCCTCCTGTGACACTGCGGGCTGGTTCACGGCGAATGCCGCCGACATGCAGCTGCTGCTGCGCACCCTCGTGTCGCCCATGCGCATGCCCGCCGGCCGCACTCCGCAGGGACTCTACCTGCCCTGGGGCCCGCTGGACCCCGAAGTGGCCGAACTCTGCCAGCGCCACGCTTCCGGGTTTGCCCGCCCGGCGGACAAGAACTCAGCGGGACAGCTCCACAACGCCTTCGCCCCCGGAGCCCAGGCCTACAGCATCCTCACCAGCATCGAGGCTGCGCACGTGCACAGGGAATGGCTCGACACCCTTCCGGAGCGTTACTCGCCGACCGTCCTTTCACGCATCCGGCGCGGCAGGGACTGGAATGAGACAGCCATCATCAGGGCGGCCAGCGACAGGCAGTTCCTGCGCAGCACCCTGGACAGCTACTTCCTGAGCCACGACTTCCTCGTCCTGCCTGCCACGTGCTGCAGGCCTCTCAGGCATGAGGACTGCGCCGCCTTCAACCGCGAACGACTCCTTACCCTGACAGCCCCTGCCAGCCTCGCCGGCTATCCGGTGCTGACACTGCCGCTGAAGGATGAAAGTGGCAGGCCCGTGAGCGGTCTCCAGGTCATCCTGCCGCGCACGGACAGTCCGGTGTCGGAATGGCTCCTGGCTCAGCCGGCGTGCTGGGCGAAACGGGCGTAAACGTCCTTGGCCTGGAGCAGCGAGAGATTGGCCACGGGGGCCTGGACAATGTGGTTGTCGGGCGCGTCGACGGGATAGGGGCCACGGGCCTGCCAGTCCGAGGGGCCGTAGATGCCCAGGGTGCGCACGCCGAGTGCGGCGGCGAGATGCAGCGGCCCGGTGTCATTGGCGATGACCCACTCGGCCTTCTGCACCAGGGATGGCAGGGAGAGCAGGCTGGTGTTGCCCGTGAGGTTGAGGAAACGTTCCGACGGGAAAGCGGCCTTGTCGGGCAGGGGCGTATCGCCCGCCCAGATCACACGACAATCCTTGTGCTTTTCCAGGATCATGCGGGTGAGCTGCTTGAACCCCTGCCAATTCTTGGACTGGTGGCGGGCATCCGGGAACATGAGGATGATCCGTGCGCCGCGCCGTCCCTCCACAAAACTCAGCTTGAGCTTCTCCGCGCCCCGGAAATCCGGCCTGCCCTGCAACACGGGCTTGAGGCCCAGCACGGGAAGGAAGTGCAGGAGAACCTCAAGCTTGTGGCTGCGGCGCCCTGCGGGAGGCAGGTCCAGCTTGGTGTCATAGAAGGCGGCGGCGCCCTCACGGGCATTGGCGCGCCCCACCTTCTGCTTGGCCCTGGCCTGCCAGGTCATGAGACCGGTGCGCAGCAGGCCCTGAAAATCGAAAAGGTAATCGTAACGCGTCTTCCGCACCTCCTTCATCAGGCGGAGGAACTCCATCGTGCCGCCGTGGCGCTTGAACACATAGGTGTGGTCGACCGCCGTGCAGGCGCCCACCAGCGGCTCAAAGATGTCGCGCACGATCCAATCCACCACCAGGGGCTCGCGGTCGGCCGGCCACTGGTGCTTGATGGACGTGACCACCTGGAGTCCGTGGACGATCTCAACGAGTGCGGAAGGATTGATGATGAGGAGACGGGGCATGGAAGTAAGGACGGCTACAGACGGGCCATTACATCGTCACGTTCCGTGACTTTTTGGATTTTTTCGAGGACAGCAGCGACGCTGATGAGGCCCATCGCCCGGGGATCATGCACTCGCTGCGACCAGGGGACCCGGGAGGGGTCCTTTCCGAGGAGGGAGCGGACCCCCAACTCGAACACATCCACGCAGTATTCAGTGTGTGAATACGGGCCGGTGCGGGAGGCGGGGGCGACGGCGTAGAGGCCCACCACGGGCCTGCCCAGCGCATTGGCCATGTGGACGGCCCCCGTGTCGGGCGAGATGAGAAGGCGGCAGCGCGACAGCGCCGCGACCAGCTGGGGAAGAGAGGTGGACCCCATCAGGTTGGTGACCGGGGCGGAGGCGCCGACCGAGATTGAGGCTGCGGCCAGGCGCTCGCGCTCAGAGTTGCCCCCCAGCAGCACGACGGGGCCCAGGCCGCGCGCATGCAGGGCGCGCACAAGCTCGCAATAACGCTCCAGGGGCCAGTCCCTCTCGGCCTTGCTCGCACAGGGGCTCAGGGCGATGAACGGGCCAGGGGGCAGCGCGGAGGCAGCCCATTCGGCGGCCGCCTTCTGCACGGGAAGGTTCCAGTGAACGAGCCCGGGCCTGGGCATTCCCAGCTTCTCGGCGAACTGAAGGAAACCGTCGACCAGATGGGGGGCGGAGCCCTCGATGCGTTCACGCACAAAGAAACGCTGGAGGTCTCGGGCACGGTCGGCGCTGTAGCCGATCTTCCGGCGCGCACGGATGCAGGGGTACAGCCAGTTGGCCCGCCAGCTTGCCTGCAGGCAGAGCAGTGCATCGAAATCCCTGTCGGCCAGTCGGCGGCGCAGCGCCAGGTAATCGCGCGGTCCCCGGGGTTTCTCGATGACCACAAACTCCACTCCCTCGTCCGCAAGCCCTGCCACCAAGGCATGCGCCCCGCGGCCGATCACCCAGGTGATGCGCACGCCCGGCGACCACGCCTGGAGGGCGCGAATGAGGGGAAGCACCAGCACCACGTCGCCAAGTGCAGAGAGGCGAACGAGGCAGACGGACCTGATGGCGTGTGCGGTGGACATGAAGGGGAGAGTGTGCCGGGAGCGGTGGGCGGGAGCAATTCTTCCGCAAGGACCCAGCACGAAATAAGCTAGGGGAGCAAAGGCAAGAACGCCCCCTTTAATGTGAAACACAAGGCCCGGCTGGCTGACCTATGCGAGCCCATGCGAATTTTTCTGGATGACCAGGCCTTCCACATTGAGACCCGCGGTGGCGTGAGCCGCCACATGGCCCTGCTTGCGCGCAGCCTGTCCGAATGCCCGGACGGCCCCGAGGTCCACCTCTTCGCAGGCTGGTGTCACAACCGCTTCGCCCTGGAGCTTCCCCGGACACCCCGGCTCCACGTGTACAGGCTTCCCCGTCCGAAGGGCCTGCGCATCACGGGCCTGGCCAAGGGTATCAGCGGGCTCTGGCGCAGGAGGACCGTGGCGTCACTGCTAGGCAGGCCGGCGCCGCTGGTTTACCATGGATCATTCTATCCGCTTGATCCGGTGATTGCGCGCCGGGCGGCACTCACCGTCTGCACCATCCATGACATGATCCCCGAAATGAGGGGAATGAGGGGGCGCTGGGCGGACAGGTACCGCAGGGAGAAGGAAGCCGCCACGCGGCTGGCGGACCGGGTGGTCTCAATCTCCGAGAGCACCAGCGCGGACCTGCTGCGACTCATGCCCTGGACGGCGGGCAAGACGCACACCATCCCGAACTCCACGGACCTGTTCGCGACCCGCAGCTCGCAGATCGACCCCGTGTACCCAAAAAAGCACTACTTCATGATGGTGGGACGGCGCGACGACTACAAGAACGGCGGCATGGCCCTGCGGGCCTTCGCCCGCCTGGCGCAAGATGACAAGCGCCTCGGCCTCGTCCTGTGCGGCGGCAAGCCGGTGCGCGCGGAGGAACAGTTGCTCGATCAGCTCGGCATCGCGGACCGGGTGAAACACATCGCCCCGGGCGACTCCTGGCTGCGGAGCCATTACGAGCACGCGGTCGGCCTCCTCTATCCATCCCGCCACGAGGGCTTTGGCCTGCCCGTGCTGGAGGCGATGCTGTGCGGCTGTCCCGTGGTCACCACGCCGCTTTCCAGCCTGCCCGAGGTGGGCGGCGAGGCGGCACTGTATGCGGACGCGGACGATGTCGACGCCTGGGCGCGCTGCATGAGGGAGCTGATGCACCCCGAACGCCACGCCCTGCTGGTCCGCCGCGGCCTCGAACGCGCCCAGCGCTTTCGTCCCGAGGTGCAGGCGGACGCGGTGCTCGGGCTCTATCGGGCCGCACTGGCCGCGAGGAGGGCTTGAGCGGGGCTCACGATCGCCGGGAACAAATCGCCTCCTGTCGTTTCAACGACGCCGCGCTGGCCCCCCCGGAAGACGGGGGAGAAAGTCCGCCAGCCTGGCATGACTAGGACTCTGAAACTCAGCTCTCTCAAGCCCTACCGGCTCCCGCAGACAAATGTGCTGGAGCAGCTTCCCCTGCGTCTTCTTGCAGCCGAGGGCTGGCGCGTCGCATGGAACGAGCCTGTGTCGGAATGCGACGCCTGGGTTGTACTGGACGGCTTGGATTCTCCCGACAGCACCCTGTGCCCACCCGAGAACACCCTCTTCGTCTCCGCTGAACCGTCTGCCTACAAACCCTACCAGGGGGACTGGCTGAAATCCTTCCACCGGGTCGTCAGCGTCCAGGCGCGCATTGTTCATCCGGGGCTCGAGCACGGCCACGCCCCGCTTCCCTGGTTTCCGAAACGCTCGCTGGACTGCCTGCAGCTGGAGGCCCCCCAGCCCAAGAGCGCACCGATCTCCACGGTATGCTCCTCGCGCCACAACATGCTGGGCCACCGCCGCCGCCTGCGTTGCCTGCGCGCCCTCCAGCGAAGGCTGCCCGGCAGGATTGAGTGGTACGGACGGAAGATCCGTTTCATCGAGGACAAATGGGAGGGGCTGGCCCCCTTCCGCTTTTCCCTGGCGATCGAAAACTCGCGCGAGCCGCATTACTGGACCGAGAAGATCTCCGACTGCTTTCTCGCCCGCACGGTGCCGCTCTATGACGGCGCTCCCAACATCGGAAGCTACTTTCCGGAAGGCGCCTATGTGCCCATCGACACGGACGATCCCGACTCCGTAGTGCAGACCATCAGCGACATCCTGGAGGATCCCGAGGCACTCTACCAGCGCATGCTGCCCGCCGTGGAGGAGGCCCGACGGCGATACCTCGACCAACACAGCTTCGGGGCGCGTCTACTTGGGTGGTGCAGGGCATTCCAGCCCGGACTCAATAGGCGACACGTGAACCTCGCCCCCGAACCGGCCCCCGCCTGGTGGCCCTCAAAAGTGATCAAATTCCGACGCCGCTGGCTTGGAGTCACCTGAATTCCCTTCCGCACATGAGCACCTCTCATTGCCCCATTCTCCTGATCAACCTGGCGAGCTCGCGCGGCCGCTTGCAACGCTGCGCTGAGCAACTCACGCGTTGCGGCCTGTCCTTCGAACGGATCGAGGCGGTGGATGGCCGCAAGCTGCATCAGGAGGACCTTGAGGAAGTCCACCCCACCGGCACCCCCGGCTATTTCATGCCGCTGAAGTCCACGGAGATCGGCTGCTACCTGAGCCATGTGCGTGCGCTCCAGCGCATGATCGAGCTCGACCTCGACCACGCCCTCATCATGGAGGACGACTTCGAGCTGGGGCCGAATTTCGCAGAGCGCCTCGGCCATGTGGTGGCAGCCCTCGGGGAGAACCACGACCAGGTACGCCTCGAAGGCGAATTCGGGCACTACCTACTTGAGAGGAAGCTGCCCAACGGCGACTGCCTGGTGCGTTACCAGCACCCTCTCACACGCGCGCTTGCCATCCTTTGGACGCGCCGGGGGGCTCGCAAATTCCTACAGGTGGCCCATCCCATCCGCCGCCCTGTTGACGTGCAGTTCAAGCATTGGTGGGAAGGCGACCTGCAGATCTCCTATGTGCTGCCTGAGCTGGTCCGCGTGCACGAGCCGAGCGCCAGCCTTTCCACCATCGGCAAACGCAAGGCCAAAGGGCTGGTCACTCGCCTGCGCAGGCTCCACTACTGCCTGCAGTTCTCCCTGCTCAGCCACCTGAGGCAACTGCCGCGCCTGGGCTTGGGGAGAATGGCGCGCCAGCGCTTCCGCGCCCTGCCGCCCCCGCAACGCAAGGGCCTCATTCTTCCATCGTGACAAAGCACGGGCTTGCCGCTTTGGTTGCCGGACCAAAGCGTCTCTCCCATGTCAAATGCCCCCCTTCCCAGCATTGCCGAGCTTGTTGATCTCCAAAGCAGTCTGACAGCAGTCTGGCATCAAAGTGAACCGGTCGCCACCGGGGAGGGGCTGCTGCGCCTCCTGTCGGAGAACCACCTGCGCAATTTCAGCCTCTGGCATGAGGAGGACATCGCCCGCCGCGACGACCTGCCCGCGGAGCGCATCAAGCAGGCCAAGCGCGCGATCGACCGCTTCAACCAGCAGCGCAACAATTTCATCGAGGACATGGACAAGCTGCTCATTCCCGCGCTGATGCCCTTCAACCCCGACAGTCCGCAGCACTCGGAGACGCCGGGCATGATCCTGGACCGTCTCTCCATCCTCGCCCTCAAGGAGTACCACATGCAGGAGGAGACCCTGCGCGAGGACGCGAGCGAGGAGCACCGCGAAAAGTGCTCCGCCAAGCTGAGGATCATCGTCGAACAGCGCAACGACCTGGCACGCGCCTTGGAGACCCTGATCGCCGAGCTTCGCGCGGGCAGGCGCCGCATCAAGGTCTACTACCAGTTCAAGATGTACAACGATCCCAGCCTCAACCCGGAGTTGTATCGCGCCGCGAAGGCTGGAGCCTGAGACCTCGTGGACCAGAAACACGCACCGATCCAAGCCTGGAAGCCTCTCCAGTTCGCCAGCCTGCTGGGAATAGGATTCTTCAGGCTGCTCGTGTTGCTCCCCTGGCCCGTGCTGCGCGTTCTGGGCCGTGCACTCGGAACCTTCTGCTACCACCTGCTCCCGGTCCGTCGCCGCATCGTCGAGGCCAACCTGCGCCTGGCCTTCCCCACTCTCAGCCCGGGGGAGCGCAAGATCCTCGCCAGGAAACATTACCAATCCGTCGCGCTCGGCCTCATGGAAACCTGCCGGGCTTGGTGGTGCAAACCCAGGGACCTGCCCCCACACCTGATCGAGGGCATGGAGAACCTGGACGCCGCACTGAGCCGGGGCCGCGGTGCACTCATGCTGACCGCGCACATGACCACGCTGGAGATTTGCGCCCGCATGCTCGTCGACCGCCGCCCCTTCGGGGGATTCTACCGTGATCCCAACAATCCGGTGATTGCCCAGGTCATGAGGAAACGACGCGAAAGGGAGCTGTCAGCCGCGGTGCCCTTCGACGACCTGAGGGGACTCGTGCGTGCCCTGCGCGCCAACAATGCGATGTGGTACGCCCCCGACCAGAGCAAGAAAACCAAGCTCTCCGAGATCCTTCCCTTCTTCGGCGAACCCGCCATCACCAACACCGCCACCAGCCGCATCGCAAAGATGAGCGAGTGCGCCGTGGTGCCCTTCGTGGGCTACCGCAGGACGGACGGCAGCTACCATGTGGTCATCCTTCCCGCGCTGGAGAACTTCCCCTCGGGGGACGACAATGCCGACGCCGTGCGCATCAACCACATCCTTGAAGGCCTCATCATGAACGCGCCGGAGCAATACCTCTGGCTGCACAAACGCTACAAGGCACGCGGCCCCGGCTATCCGGACGCCTACGCCAAGCCCTGACCATGGTCCCGAAGCGCGAAAAAATCCTGGTCGTCCGACACCGCTACCTCGGCGACACCGTCCTTGCCATCCCCGCCCTGCGCAACCTCCGGCATGCCTTCCCACATGCACGCATAGAGGTCCTGGTGGAGCCGATCTCAGGCGAGGTGCTGCGCAACTGCCCGTACATCGACGAGCTGATCTTCGCGCGGATGCACAAGCCGAAGAAACCCAACCCGGCCGTGCCCGTGGGTCTCTGGCAGATCTCGCGCATGCTGCGTGCACGCCGCTACGACAGGGCCTACGTGCTGCGCCGGGCCTTCTCCGCCGCGCTCCTCCCCTGGCTGGCGGGCATTCCCCACCGGGTCGGCTTCTCCTTCGGCGGGGCCTGGCTGCTGCACTCGCGCAGCACCCCCTTTCACAAGCACCACGAGGCGGAGTGTTTCATGGATGTGATCCGGGCCGACGATATCCAGATTTCGGATACGCGTAACGAGAACTGGACCACGCCGCGCGAGGAGGAGCTCGTCGCCTCGCTGCTCCCCCCGACCGGGCGCCGCCGCGCCTACCTCTTCGCCAAGTCCACGGTGGACTGGAAGGACTGGAGCGCCGGGAACTTCGCCGAGGTCTGCACGCACCTGATCCGCAACCACGGCCTGGAGATCCACGCCTGCGACGCCCCCTCAAACGCCCCCTACTATGCCGGCATCGCCGCCAGCCTTCCCGCGGACTGCCAGCCCTTCTTCCAGGACTGGAGCACCCGTCTCTCCCTCGTGGAATCGGGTGCGCTGATCCGTAGCTGCTCCCTGGCCTTGGGGGTCGACACGGGACTGATGCACATCGCGGCCTCCTTCGGGGTGCCCGTGGTGGCCCTCTTCGGCAACCCCGATCCCGCACGCTGGCATCCCTGGGGGGTGCAGCACCGAATCCTGCGCCCCGCCGACTGCAGCGGCGAAAGGCCGTTGCTCGCCATCCAGCCGGCCCAGTTCATCGCCGCCGTCGACGACCTGCTGTCGGCACAGGCCCGCTGAGCCGCCCGCCGCCCTGCTCCCACCCGCACAGAGGCCCTCCCGAGCCCCCACTTCCACACACCGTGCCACTCCTTGAGGTAAAGGACCTGAGCTGCTCCTTCCACACCCGCAACGGTGTGCACAGGGCGGTCAATGGCGTGAGCTTCCACCTGGACCGCGGCGAGATCCTGGGGCTGGTCGGCGAATCGGGCTCGGGCAAATCCGTCACCTGCCACAGCCTGCTCGGCCTCATCCCCAGGCCGCCGGGCCGCATCGACTCGGGCACCGCCCTCTTCGACGGCACCGACCTGCTCTCCCTCCCCCAGGCCGGCCTGCGCTCGATCCGCGGCCGCCGCATCTCGATGATCTTCCAGGACCCGATGACCTCGCTGAACCCCTACCTGCGGGTCTCCGAGCAGCTCATCGAGCCCCTGCTCATCCACACCTCCCTCACGCGCCGCAGCGCCCTGGAGAAGGCCGCCGCCATGCTGCGCTCAGTGGGTATCCAGGATGCGGATACACGCATGAACCGCTACCCGCACGAGTTCTCCGGCGGCATGCGCCAGCGGGTCATGATCGCCATGGCCCTGATCACGGGCCCCGAGCTGCTCATCGCCGACGAGCCCACCACTGCGCTCGACGTCACCGTGCAGGCCCAGATCGTCGAGCTTCTGCGCCGCCTGCAGCGCGAGACCGGGATGGCGGTTCTCTACATCACGCACGACCTGGGCGTCGTCGCCGGCCTGTGCCACCGCGTCCAGGTCATGTACGCCGGACGCATCGTGGAGAGCGCGCCGGTCTCGAGCCTCTACGCCTCGGCCCGCCACCCCTACACCCGGGCCCTCCTGCGCTCGATCCCCTCGACGCATCGCAAGGGGGAACGCCTCCAGACCATCGCCGGCATGCCGCCCGACCTGCGCACGGCCGCCCCCGGCTGCGCCTTCGCCCCCCGATGCAGACACGCGGTGGCCGGGTGCCTGCAGGGCCCCTCGCCGCTCCTGCGCCCGCATGCCGAGAACCACAGCCACGCCTGCCTGCGCGACGACCTCACCGATGACCAACTCTCCCGCAATGACTGACCCCATCCTGCAGGTGCGGGGACTCAGGCTGGGCTTCCCCTCGGGCAAGGGCCACGTCCAGGCCCTTCGCGGCGTCGACCTCGAGCTGAGGCGCGGCGAGGTCCTCGGCCTGGTCGGCGAGTCCGGCTGCGGGAAGTCCACCCTCGCACGCGCCGTCATGCAGCTTGCCCGCCCCTACGAGGGCACGGTGCTGCTGGAGGGCACCGACCTGGGTGCCCTGGGCGAGCGCCAGCTCCGTCCCCTGCGCCGCCACCTTCAGATGGTTTTCCAGGATCCCTATGCGTCGCTCAATCCGCGCATGAGCATCGGCGACATCCTGGCCGAACCCCAGCTGGCCCACGGGCTCCTGCGGCGCGAAGAGGCCGGCGCCCGCTGCGCGGAGCTGCTCGACATGGTCGGCCTGCCCGCGGGTGCGGCGCACAAGTATCCCCACGAATTTTCCGGCGGCCAGCGGCAGCGTGTCGCCATCGCGCGCGCCCTCGCCCTCGGGCCCTCGGTGCTCATCGCAGACGAGCCGGTCTCGGCCCTCGACGTCTCGATCCAGGCCCAGATCATCAACCTGCTCCAGGAGCTGGTGGCGCGCCTGAACCTGAGCATGATCTTCATCGCCCACGACCTCTCCGTCGTGAAGCACATCTCGGACAGGATTGCGGTGATGTACCTCGGCCGCATCGTGGAGCTCGGGGAGGCCTCCGCGGTGATCGAGACCCCTCGCCACCCCTACACAAGGGCCCTGGTCGCCTCCATCCCCGTGCCCGACCCCGCCCGACAGGCGCCGGCACCGGAAGTGCTCTCCGGGGATCCGCCCTCCCCGCTGGCCCCACCCAGGGGCTGCGCCTTCCACTCGCGCTGCCCGCGCGCCCTGGAGCGTTGCCGCACGGAGATGCCCGAACTCGAGGCAGCCAGCGACAAGGGCAGCTGCGCCTGCTTCAACCCCTGAGGGATGCCGGGCCGGTCCGCGCCCCCTCCTGCGGCCGCCCTCAAAGGGTGCTCGCCGACCGCGCCGCTCTTGCACCCTGCGCAGTCCGCCACCGCACTCAGACCAGCAGGTGTCCCAGGCCGTGGCGTTCCAGCAGGGTCCGCGGCCTGACCGGCAGGCCGCTCTGGCAGGACTCCTCCATGGCCTGCATCATGGCCACGGTCACCACGCCCTCCGCCGCGTCCGGAAGCGGTGTCTCACCTTTCTGGATACAACGGGCAAAGTGCTCGATGTAGTTCTGGTACTCACCGGCATGGTGGGAGTGCCCGCCGAACCTGAAGTAATGCTCATCCTGGTCCTCGAAGGTCTCGACGCACGACTTGCCACCGGCCTTCCAGGCATAGCGCAGGTCATAGTAGTCGGCCTGGCTTGCGCCCTCCGTGCAGCGCAGGATGCAGCTCATGTTGCTGTCGCGCTGGATGGGGACGACGGGGGTCGAATAGGAACCGCTCACGCGCGCCGTCATGCCACGCGAGGACTTGAGGACGAAGTGGAAGGTGTCGGGGTGCGCCAGGCCCAGGCCCGCCCCGTTCTCACTGAGCGAGGCATACCCGAAAACCTCCTCCACGTCGGGCATGTACCAGCGGACAAGGTCACCCGGATGGCTGATGCAGCCATACAGCCACTTGAAGGAGCCGAGCTTGGCCCAGCCCTTCTTCATGAACCAGCGGTGATCCGCGTGGTAATAGGCCTCCACCGTGCTGAGCTTGCCCAGGGCGCCCGAGAGGAAGTGCTCGCGCTGTCGGGCGAGCGGCGCAAAGAAGCGGCTGCTCTGCCCCACCATGACCTGACGCCCGCTCTGCTGCTGGAGCTTCAGGAGCTCCGCGGCGGGAGCCAGCTGGTCCAGGAACGGCTTCGTGCAGATGACGTGCTTGCCCGCACGCAACGCCCGGATGACATGTTCCGCATGCAGCTGGTCCGGGGTGTAGATGCCGACGACATCCACCGCGGGATTCGCCAGCAGGGCGTCATAGGAGTCTGTGCTCTGGCAGTTCAGCCCGAACTCGATGCAGCGCGCCTTCCTGAGCTCCTCGCTGAGGTCGCACAGGGAAACCACTTCCCAGAGGGGACTGTGCACACCTGCCGAAATGATGCTGCGCCCCTCGCCGAGGCCAAGGACTCCTAGACCGAGCTTTTTCATGGTCCCCACAGAATGGGTACTCCACCGACCATTTCAAGACCTGCGATGAAACATCATGACACAATTTTTATTTCATGAAACGCACGCAAAAGCCTCTATCAAGAATCGGGACAAGTCACCGATACACAGTGTTCACGCGGCGCACCCCCGGTGGGGTGCAAACCGCGGCGGTACATCACCATGACGAACGAGATCCTGTGGCTTGCACACCTCTGCATCGGCAAGGGCGTTGCCAGTGCTGCGCACTTTGAGAAGTTGCGCGCCTCCCTGCCTGCGGGAGCGGAGCTCATCGACTACGCTCAGCGCCTGATCGATGACGGGATCGTCGAGGATGTGGAGCGACTCGAGAAACTCGCCGAGGAGGCCATGGCCCAGGCCCAAGAAGGGCCGCCGCCCGAAGATCCCTTTGCGCAGAAGGTGCGCGCCAGCCATGAGGAGATCAGGGAGGCACCGGGCATCTCCGATTTCCACTTCGAGTCCATGGCTTCCCTCGGCAACGAGGAACTTGCCCAGGGCTTCCGCCACCTGCTTCGCGCCGTGGCCAGGGATGGGGCCAGCGACCTGCACCTCAGCGCCGGCGCAAGTCCCTTCATACGCAAGCACAGGAGCATCCAGCATATCAGCACACACCTCCTCACTGCGGAGGAATCCATGCGCCTCAACACGCTCCTGCTCAGCCCCGCACAGCAGCGCATTTTCAGGGAAAAGCAGGACTTCGATTACGCGCTGGCGCTCGACCTGGGCAACCGCTACCGCGTCAACCTCATGGTCCACAAGGAGGGCGCCGCCGGCGCCTACCGCATGGTGCCCGCCACCATACCCACCCTCGAGCAGCTGGGTTATGCGGATCACATCGCCACGCTCGACAAGCTGCTCTCCTACCACAACGGGCTCATCCTGGTAACAGGTCCCGTGGGCGCGGGCAAGACCACCACCCTCGCCTCCATGGTGAGCCGCCTCAACGCGGCCCGCCAGGACCACATCATCACGGTCGAGGACCCCATCGAGATCGTGCAGGCAGCCAAGGGGTGCAATGTGACGCAACGCGAGGTGGGCGTGCACACCCAGACCTTCTTCTCCGCCCTCAAGGGCGCCCTGCGCGAGGACCCGGACGTGATCGTGATCGGCGAGCTGCGCGACCTCGAGACCATCGAGATGGCCATCACGGCCAGCGAGACGGGCCACCTCGTGATCGGCACCATGCACACCAGCGACGCCGCCACCACGCTCAACCGCCTCCTGGATGTGTTCCCCCCTTCGCAGCAGACCCAGATCCGCGCCAGCGTGGCGGAATCGCTGCGCGGCATCCTGTGCCAACGCCTCCTTCCCGCCGAGGGAGGCGGCCTCGTGCTCGCCTGCGAGATCCTCGTGAACAACACGGCCATCGCGAACCTCATCCGCGAGAACAAGCCCACAGGCCTGCGCAACACCATGGAAACCGGCCTGCGCGACGGCATGTGCATCATGGACAACGCCGTCTTCGCACTCCGCGAGAAGGGCCTCATCAGCCGGGCGACGGCCCACACCAACATCCAGAGCCGCGTCGTGCGCGCCAAGCTTCCCTGACCCATGGCTGCCATCGACTCACTCCTGCGCATCATGCTCGAGAAAGGCGGCTCCGACCTGCACCTCACGGTCGGCCTGCCCCCCAAGGCCCGCATCTCCGGCGCCATCGTGCCGATCGGCGTGAAGCCCCTCGACGCCTCCGAGATGGAGAACCTGCTGCGCGAGATCTGCCCCGAGCGCCGCTGGGCCGATTTCCTTGAGCGGCACGACCTCGACCTGGCCCACGAGATCCCGGGCTTCGCGCGTTTCCGCGCCAACTTCCTCTACAACCACTGGGGCATGGCCGCGGTGCTCCGCCAGATTCCCGCCAAGATCATCCCCTTCGCCGACCTCAGGCTTCCCGAGCAGCTGAAGAAGTTCTGCACGCTCGACCAGGGCCTGGTCGTGGTCACGGGGCCGACGGGTAGTGGAAAATCCACTACAATGGCGGCGATGCTCGACGAGATCAACCGAACCCAGTGCAGGAAGATCATCACCATCGAGGACCCCATCGAGTTCGTCCACCGCAACAACAAATCCATCATCGTGCACCGCGAGGTGGGTGAGCACACCGAGAGTTTCGCCGCGGCGCTCAAGGGGGCGATGCGCCACGATCCGGACATCATTCTCCTGGGTGAGATGCGCGAGCTCGAGACCATCAAGCTCGCCCTCGGCTGCGCCTCGATGGGCATGCTGGTCTTCGGCACGCTTCACACCAACAACGCGCCCAAGACGATCGACCGCATCATCAACGCCTTTCCCGCCGACGAGCA
>JAHFTI010000386.1 GCA_023265535.1 Opitutaceae bacterium | reverse complement strand
GATGTTGATGCGGTTCTTGATGCCCTTGAAGGTGCCGCAGGAGGGCACCCAGGCGCAGGAGATGGCGGCGGCGGTGATCGTGATGCCACGCTCGCGCTCCTGTTCCATCCAGTCGGTCACCGTCGTGCCCTCGTGGACCTCGCCCATCTTGTGGACGGCGCCGGAGTAGAAGAGAATGCGCTCAGTGCAGGTGGTCTTGCCGGCGTCGATGTGCGCGGCGATACCAATGTTGCGGGTCCACTCCATGGGCGCGGGGCGCTTCGGGGAGTTGGAGGGGCTCAGCTGAGCTTTGTCGGTGACGATTTGAATGGACATGGAACGAGGACTTGGGCGTCTGACGGCGTGCCGGTCAGGACAAATGATTACCAGCGGAGATGGGCGAAGGCGCGATTGGCCTGGGCCATCTTGTGGGTGTCTTCCTTCTTCTTCACCACGGAGCCGGTGTTGTTGTAGGCGTCGACGATCTCGGCGGCCAGGGCTTCCTGCATGGGCTGACCCTTGCGGCCATTGGCGGCGTCGACGATCCAACGGAGGGCGAGGGATTCCTGGCGCTCGTAGGAGATTTCGATCGGAACCTGGTAGGTGGCGCCACCGACGCGGCGGCTCTTGACCTCGAGGCGGGGGCGGGCGTTCTCAAGCGCACCGATGAGGAGATCAACCGGATCGCCCTTCTGGAGTTTTTCGCTGACCTTCTCGAAGGCGCCGTATACGACGCGCTGGGAGAGGCTCTTCTTGCCGCACTTCATGATCACGTTGATCAGGTGGGCAACAAGGGTGGAATTGTAGCGGATGTCGGGGGTGGTGGCCCGCTTTTCGGCTCTGTGACGGCGTGACATGGTGGATCCTCGTCTATGTTAAATTACTTCTTGGCAGCCTTCGGGCGCTTGACGCCGTACTTGGAGCGGCTGCGACGGCGCTTCTCAACGCCCGTGGCGTCGAGGGTACCGCGAACGATGTGGTAGCGAACGCCGGGCAAATCCTTAACGCGGCCGCCACGCACGAGCACAATGCTGTGCTCCTGGAGATTGTGGCCCTCGTCAGGAATGTACGAGATGACTTCGTTACCGTTGGTGAGGCGGACCTTCGCGACCTTACGGATAGCGGAGTTCGGCTTCTTGGGCGTGCGGGTCATGACTTGGACACAGACGCCACGGCGGAAGGGATTGCCGTCCAGCGCCGGCGATTTGGACTTCGCGCGGATCTGGCGACGTCCTTTGCGCACGAGTTGGTTGATGGTTGGCATAACGAAATCAGGAGGTGTGAATTTGAGAAAAGAGGCGCACGCTACCATTCACCATCAGCTCGGCAAGAACTTTCTGGTAAAAAGTGTCGTGTGAGGAAGAGACACCCCTTTCAAGGCGGCCTTCACTGTGGACTTGAACGCGGGCACCCCGGTGGAACCGGAAAACACGCGGAATTGAGAGAAAGACGTTGAATCTCTCTTGACGGCGCGCCGCTCTGCAAGAACAAAACGCAAATCACGACCCGTTCCCCTCTGAAAACACTTTGGGATTCGCTGCCCGCGAACACGATCCGCAGCCCGCAACCAGCCCAAAAAAATCGCCCGGCCGATGAAGGCCGGGCGACCCATCCGCGGAGCAAGCTCGACACGGATGTTTGGCGGGAGGACCTTCAGATACGACGCAAGACCCCCGGTCCTGCAAGATAATTCACCTCACCCCTTCCCCACCCGGCCCGCCCCTGGGCGCCCGGAGGGCCCGCGGTGCCCGCCGCCTAGGGCTTCGTGTCGATGAGCTTCGCGGCCTCCTGCAGGCGCAGGCTGACCACCGGCAGCGAGTCGGTGAGGAGGGATTCGTTCAGGTTGAGCACGGCCAGGCTGCGCGCGTCGGGCATCACGGCCGGGACCTTGTTTTCACACACGGCGTTGCGCACCCAGCGGGAGACGTGGAGCAGGTGGGCCAGCGGGGCGTGCGAGTTGGCCAGCAGCGGCTCGTACTGCGCACGCACAGGTTCGACGACCGAGGCGGGAAATTCCCAGCGCCGCAGCAGCGCCGCACCCGTCTCGGCGTTGGTGAAGCCCAGCAGGGCGCGTTCGCCGGCGGTGTAATCGTCGGGATAGCCGGTCGACAGAAAGGGACGGTCCTTGGCCACCATCGAGGCCCAGGCATTGACCACGACCATGCCCACGCTGTGCAGCAGGCCCAGGGAGTAGGCGGCGTTCGAATCCTCACCTATGTATTTTGAGAGTTCCTCGGCGGCCAGGCCGCAGGCGATCGACTGCAGCCAGAGCGTGCGCGCATCGATGCCATAGGCGGGCAGCGGCTTCTCCAGGATCTGCATGCCGATGACCAGGCTGACGAGGCGGCGCACCTCGCGGAACCCGATCAGGGCGATGGCCTCCTCGATGCTGCGCGCCTTGTCGCCGAAACCCACGAAGGCACTGTTGCTCACCTGCAGGATGCGCGCCGCCAGGGCGCGCTCCAGGCGGATCATCGCCGCAATCTCGTCGATGTCCGTGTTCATGTTCGCCAGCATCGGCTGCAGGCGGAGCAGCACCTTGGGAACAGGCGGCAGCGTCCGGAGCTGGCGAACCAGGTCGTCCGGGGTGCTACCGGCTTTCAGGGGGGCGTTGCCCATCTCTGGCAGAGGCATGGTGAGGTGTCCTCAGATATCGGAAGGGGGGAGGATTCCTTGAGGTTGCAGGTGAGGCAGGCCCAAGGAAAGCCCTAACACGTGCCTGCACACTGCTTCCGGCACTTGCCATTCGCAAACGCAAGCTCATGTTGGGCGCATGTCCTCAGCAGCCCACACTCCCAATCCCAACAACATGGCCGGCCATTGGCGTTCCGATGACGACGACGATGACGACGAGTGCGAATGCAAGGGTTCCAGCAAGACGCAGAACACCCCGGTGGCTGCCCTGATTGCCCGCAAGTTCCTCGACCAGCGCAAGATCTTCCTCTGGGGCGCCGTCACCGACGAGACCGCCAAGGACCTCACCGAGAAACTGCTCTACCTCGAGGCCACGGGCCCGGGCAAGGAGATCTTTTTCTACATGAACACCCCGGGCGGCTCCATCACCGCCGGCATGGCCGTCTACGACACCATCCGCATGATCAGCTCCCCCGTGACCGTGATCGTGACCGGCATGGCCGCCTCGATGGGCTCCATCCTGCTGAGCGCCGCCCCCAAGGGCCGCCGCCTCCTCTACCCGCACAGCCGCGTGCTGATTCACCAGCCCCTCATTTCCGGCCGCTTCATCGGTCCCGCCACGGACATCCACATCCAGGCGCAGGAGATGGAAAAGCTGCGCCAGGAACTCAATGGCATCCTCGCCACCGCCTCGGGCCAGCCGCTCGAGCGCATCCAGCGCGACACGGACCGCGATTTCTACCTCAACGCCGAGGAGGCCATCGCCTACGGCCTGGCGGATCGCATCGTCGACAAGGTCTGACATTCCGCGGTATCGCCGACTGCGCAATCCCCGCATGACAGGGGGATTGCGTGGCGCGCGCCCCTTGGCATAGTCCCTCCTCTCCACCCGCAGCCTGCAGGTGGCAAAAGGATTTCACCCTCACATGCCTCGTCCGGGCCCCATATCGAAGCCCCCCTGCCTTCGGGCCTTGCTGGTCCTGCTGTGCCTGGTCCTCTCTGGCACGGCACTCCGGGCAGGCGCCCGCGACGCGGTCCCCCTGCCTGAGCGCATGGCGCTACAGGCCTACAGCGTGGAGGCGGGCCTTCCGCACAACGGAGCGCCCAATGTGCTGCAGACGCGCGACGGCTACATCTTGGTGGGAACTGAGGCGGGAGTGGCTCGCTTCGACGGTCTGCGCTTCAAGGTTTATCGTCACTCCACCAATCCCGGCTTGGGTGACAACCTCCTGCGCGTGCTTCACGAGGACGCTGGCGGCACCCTCCATGTGGCAACGAGCAAGGCACTCGCCCATTACGATCCCGTCCGCGACGACTTTGTGCGCGACTGGGCGCCGCCCTCCTCCATCACCGCCCTCGCCAACAACGGCCCCGAGGGCCTGCTCGTGGGCACAGTCGATCACGGCCCCTATCTCCTGAAGGGGAGCAATGCCTCGCCGCTTTCCAACGCAGAGGGACTGCCCTCAAGCCTCAACGTGCGCTCCCTGCTCAGGGACAGCAAAGGACGCCTCTGGATCGGGTACTGGGATGCCGGACTCTACGTGGGTGATGGCACGTTCTTCAAACGCTGGACCGACGGCGACCTGCGCCCGGGTTCGGTGGCCGACCTGCTCGAGTATCCTGAGGGCACGCTCTGGGCCGCAACCGACAAGGGCCTGTTGCGAATCGAGGACGGCACCCGCAGCCTGCTCGACAGCCGGCATGGGCTCTCCACCAGCGCCCTGCGCAATCTCCAGCGGGACCACGCGGGCCGCATCTGGGTGGTCAGCGACCAGCTCCAGTACCTCAACACGCCCGGGGAGCACCGCCTGCGTTCCCTGCGCCTGCCCGCCGAGGTGCTGCCCCGCTCCGTGGTCCACGACGCCGAAGACAGCTTCTGGGTGGGCACCACGGGCGACGGGGTGCTGCGCCTGCGCGTCTCCGGCTTCGAGCAGGTGCAGCTCACGCACCCGGGCTCCCCGGAGCGTACCCGGACTGTCGCCACCAACCTGGACGGCGGCGTCTGGATCGGCCATCCCAGCTTCGAGCTGCTGCGCGTGGGCGACGGCGATGAACGCGCGCCCATGGCAACGCAACAAGGGGAGGCATGGACCGT
>JAHFTI010000385.1 GCA_023265535.1 Opitutaceae bacterium | reverse complement strand
TGTTGCCGTCCCACCAGGCTTGGAGCTGGGAGTGGGATCTGAGGCCGTTGGCCTTGAGGACGTGGCTGTTGGCCTGGAGGATTTGGGCCTTGGGGCGCCAGGAGAGGAGGAGGGCGGGGTTGAGTTCGAGGTGGGCGGCGAGGGAGCTGAGGCCGTTGTTGTGGAGGGCCTCGAGTTCGCGTTGGAGGGCGCTGAGGTCCATGAGGAGGACCTGGACGGGGACGAGGCTGGTGGGGTCGGAGGGGGCGGTCGGCGCGAGGGGGGTGGCGGGCTGGGTGCGGCGGCGCAGGAGGAGGGTGGCGGCGAGGGCCCAGCCGGCGAGGCAGAGGAGCCCGAGCAGCCCGGGCAGCCAGAGGGGGGCTGCGGTGAAGGCGGCGAGGGTGCTGGTGCCTTGTGGGAGCGAGGCGAGGGAGGGGGTCATGCGGAGAGGCGATTTTCCTCGAGAGGCGTGCCTGAAAGCCATCAATCGGCGGCAGCCGAGTCCTGATTAAGGCGTTTTCGGGTGGGGCGTCGAATCTTAAGGGGGCTGGAAGCGGGGGTGCTTCCACGCATGCGGGGCTGGGACGAGGGGTGGTAGGGGACTCATGGGCAGGCTCTTTTGCAGATTGGCAAAAAAACCGCTTGCGCAGGGCGGGGGAGTTTCTACCGTCGCCCCTCTTGTCAGACTAGTCCCCATCGTCTAGCCTGGTTAGGACACCACCCTTTCACGGTGAGAACCGGGGTTCGAATCCCCGTGGGGACGCCAATATTTTTAAGCCCACCTGCGTGCAGGTGGGCTTTTTCGTGGCCGGATACCCCACGGGGATGAGACGACCGAGGCGGAGCCGAGGAAGATTGGTCGCTGCGAAGCGACGATCCCGCGAATGCATGACGCGGGTCTAAGGGTCGAAGGCATGCGGCGCCCGACATGCACCCGCGTCGATGGCAGGGACACTGGGTTCACGGCGGCATATCGTTACCGACAAATCCGTCTGGTGGGCCTGATGATTGGTGGAGGATAATCGTCTATGAGTCAGATGTGGAGGGGGGCTAGAAGGATGTGTTCAGCAATCGCATGGAGGAGCATATCCGTGAGTTTCTGGCCCGCTGTGGCTCCGGCTGTGTATTGTGAGCAGCGCTTAGGACGTCCTCAGCGGCTGATGCGCTCCATCCAGGCAAAGAGCTCGGCCAGGTCGTAGTCGCCCGCGTGCCCCACGCCCCAGGGGAAGGCCAGGTCAACTTGGCTGCCGGTGTTCTGCAGGCGGAGCGCCAGGATGGCTGGGATCGCAAGGGAGGTGTCACGGTCAATGGTTCCGTGGCGCAGGCGCCAGTGTCTGGCCGTGGTCACGCCGGGTTGCCCGAGATGGTTGAGCGGATTCATTGTCCTGACCACAGCGGCGTCGGCCAGGGTGTGATCGGTGCTGTGGTCGGCGGCGAAGCGCGTGAAGTGCTGCCTGTCGACGGCGGCAGTGCCAAAGAGGTTGTTCTCACCTGTGGCCAGGGTCGTGTCGTCGAAGGCAGGTGTCGCCTTCATGCGAGTGATGAAGGCGGCGAACTTCGCAAGGTCCACGGTGGTTGCGGTGCCATCCTTGACGGTGATGCCTTCGTTGCCTGTGAGTGTGGCACCGCTCGCGAGTGCTGCCTGTGCGGAGGCAAGAACCAGGGCCTTCACGTAGTCTGCGAAGGGACCGGTTCCCTCGGGGGTGAGCGTGAGCGGGGTGCCGTCGGGGGCGTGGAGTGCGAGGCTGTTCACGTAGGCGGGGAAGAGCGCCTTGAGCTTGCGCGAGAGGTCGATGCGGTCGGGGGAAAGTTCACCCTGCACGCCACGTCCTGAGTAGGTGTTGAGGCCGTTGAAGAGCCATTCGTAGGCGGCATCCGCATTATCCAAGTTGGTGATCGGACAGTAGCACGATGCGGCAAAGATGTCGTCCCGGGTGTCGGCCGCTCCCAAGGCCTTCAGGTAGGGGGTGTAATCGGCGGCGTTTCCCGTGGCTCCGAGAAGGGCGGAAAGGGCGCCTCCCGCGCTGGTGCCGTTGGAGATGATTTTCTCCGCATCGCCAGGCATGAGTGCGTCGTTGAGGCGGAGGTAGCGCACCGCGGCCTTGAGGTCGACGATGCAGGCGGGGGCCTTGCCCGTGTAGTTGCCCGCGGAGTCCTTCAAGGTGCGTCCACGGGCGCCGGGGGCGGCGACCACATAGCCCTTGGAAAGCGCAAGGGCCATGGCGTTCGGCTTGGCGTCCAAGTCGGGGCCCGCAGTCATGCCCGGGGGGCCGCCGGCGGACAGTTCGTGAGGGGGGACACCTGCAGGAAGCTGCCGGGGAGGCATTCCGGGGCCGGGGCCTCCTGGTAGCCCGGGCCCGCTGCCGATGGCGGGAGAGCCCGCAAGGCCGGGCATGTAGCCACCCACGGTGTTGGGGAAGAAAATCGGCGCGGAATCGGCGGTGTATCCTCCCACGGTCTTGCCCTCGTAGTACTCCACGGGCACGTAGAAATTCAGGGATTGGTATCGGGCGTCCACCGGGTTTGCGACAGTGACGAGGCCCTCGTAGGCGCGATAGCTCACCGAGCGGCCGTCGACGGAGAGTTTCTTCACCGCGAACTTCGCGGCATCGAAGGCCAGGGGGGACGCGTGGGAGGTGGACGCAGGGGAGGCGGATTGGGCAAGGCAGGGGACCTGCGTGGCAAGGCTGGCAAGCAGGAGGGTCCCGCAGCGTAAGGTGGGAATAAGAGGCGTGTTGATCACCTTGGACGTAGAAGTGGCTGCGGGCCTGCATTCCGGCGGCGTTGGCCACAGCGAGAAGCTGACGCCATGAAGGAGCCGGGGCAAGTGTGGGGCCGCGGAGCCACTGGGATAACAGTTCACGGGAACCCCAGCGTCATGGGCCATCGGGAGCACGCGCATACGCAGGGCAGCGAAAGCGTCCAGTGTGTGCGGGTTGAATCCCTCGAGCCTAGTGGGAGGGGCCGACACTGATGAAGAAGCCGTGATTGATTTCTATGAGATCGCTTGCCTCTTTTATCAGCTTTGTGGGAGTGGCCATTTGTGCCGGAATCCGCCACTTTGCCCTTCATGCCCCTTGATTCCGCACAATGGCTTTCGGCCATGCTCCGAAGAATGTCGCCCGCCCTGGGATGTCTCCTCTGCAGCCTGCTTTTCCTGTCGTCCCTGACGGCATCGCCAGCCTCCGACATCGCGGTCATCCGCTCCAGGCTTTATGAGGAGCAGGTGGTACTGGCAGATGCGAGCGCCGCAGAGGAGGCGCTCCATTCCCAGAAGGCGGACGGGTCGTGGGCTGACATTGATTATGCGGACCGGTCCGCCACGCAGTGGTTGCCGTTGGTGCATCTGGACCGGCTTCTCGCCATGGCGAGGGTATGTGTCGTGCCCGGAACTTCCGAGGGCATGCGTCAGCAGCTGACGGTGGCGCTGAACAAGGGACTGGGATTTTGGCTGCTCAAGAAGCCCGCATCTACCAACTGGTGGCAGAATGAGATCGGCCAGCCGCAGCGTGTGGGCCCGTTGCTCATTCTCCTGCGTGACCGGCTGCCGGAGGCCCAGGTCAGGGAGGCTGCGGGCTTGTTGCTGGACTCCTCGCAGGCGAAGGCCTGGGCTCGCACCGGCCAGAACCTGGTGTGGATCAGCACGGGCACCGTCTATCGCGGTTGTGTGCTCGACCGTTTCGAGGATGTGTCGGCCGGCCTCGCCTCCATTGCAGGGCAGCTGTCCGTCCAGGAAGGGGAGGGCATCCAGGCCGACTTCAGCTTCCATCAACACGGCCCCCAGCTCTACAGTGGCGGCTACGGCCTGAGCTTCCTGGAATCGATCACCCGGTGGGCCTGCCTCGCCGAAGGCACGGGGCTGGGTTTCGGCGAGGAGCGCAAGGCGTTGCTGGCCGGTCTGGTGCTCGAGGGCGTGCGCTGGATGGTGCGCGGGCCCACTCTCGATGCCAGCGTGCGCGGTCGTGAGATCGTTCGCCCCTCCTCCGCGAAGGCGGCGGCGCAGGTGGCCGTCGTTGCCCGAAAGCTGGCGGGCATCATGCCAGGCAGGGCCGGCGAGCTGCTGGCCTTTGCCGAGCATGTCGATGATCCCGGGAAGCCGATCGGCGTGGAGGGCTGCCGCTATTTCTGGCGCTCCGACTACCTGGCGTATCAATCAAACCACTACATGTTCTCGCTGCGGATGAGCTCCAGCCGCACGACGGGCACCGAGATCATCAATGAGGAGAACCTGCTCGGCTACTGGCTGCCCTTTGGTCTCACGCAACTGATGCGGCGGGGGGACGAATACTCGGACCTATTCCCCGTATGGGATTGGACGAAGCTGCCCGGTGTGACGGCGGGCGACCAGGTGCCGCGTTTTCACTACCAGACGCATGCCTCGGCGTTTGTGGGCGGTGCAAGTGACGGGCGGGTGGGCGTGGCGGCCATGGTCCTGAACAAGGATGGCATCCAGGGCAGCAAGGCCTGGTTTGTGTTGGGTGATAGGATCGTGGCCCTGTGCGCCGGGCTTCGCGGTCCGGCCGGCCAGCCCTTGGCCACCTCGCTCAACCAATGCCTGCTTCGCGGTCCCGTGCTCATGGACGGCATGACGATGCCCGAGGACAACAGTCGCAGCCGTCCAGCCCGCTGGGTGCACCATGATGGGGTGGGGTACGTCCTTGATGAAGGGGCAGGGCTCCTGCTTTCCAGCGGCCCCGAGTCGGGCGCCTGGAGCCGGCTTAGCAAATCGGAATCCACGGCACAGGTCACCAAGCCCC
>JAHFTI010000024.1 GCA_023265535.1 Opitutaceae bacterium | reverse complement strand
GGGGGACTTGGGGTCGAGGTCCTGGAACTGCGCGAAGGACATCAGCACGGCGCGCGCCGTCTCGAATTGCCCCGTCACGAGCGTGGCACCCGTGAGCGAGATGAAGCTGTCGCGCCCCCACTATTCGTTGAACCAGGGCAGGCCGGCATAGATGCCCTCGCCGCGCTGGCGCGTGACGAGCTCGGCCATGGTGAGCGTGGTCCAGCGCAGGGCGCGCGTCAGGCGCGGATCGTCCGTCCAGAGGGCGTGCTGCCCATTGACGAGGCCCTCGAGGCGCGCGCGCCGCTGCTTCTGCCACAGGTCGTGGTGGGTCTCGGCCTGGAGAAGCAGGCCGCGCACGGCCTCACGCGACGCTCCCACGGCGATGAGGAAACCGCGCGGGGTGCGGGCCACGCCGACGTGGTCGAGGGGCTGTCCCTCCTCCGGGGCCTTCGATTCGTACCAGTGCACGCCGCCCTCGCTGCCGAGTGCCTTCACCTGGTCACCGGTCAGCTGGAGGGCCACGATGCCGTGGCTGCCGCCATGCACCGTCAGCTCCAGGACGTCCGCCTCGTCGAAGAGGCGCAGGGTCTCCAGGAGGCCGCCGGGATGCAGCCGCTCAAGGTACTCCGGGGTGACGGTCACGCGCGCCTTCTCGGGGTCGAGGGGCTTGCCGTCGACGAGCAGGCGCATGTCGTTGAACACGCGGCGCCCCGCGAGGTTGAAGCCGCGAAACCAGGCGTGCTCGGGGTGGTCGTTGCGATGGCTCTGGGTGTAGTAGTAGGCGGAGCGTTTGTTGGTGAAGGAGACGGGGCGGTTGTCCGCGGCGGGCACGGACATGGCAAGTTCGTCGAGGCCCACGGCCGCCGGTGCGGGCGGCAGGGCCGCACCCCGAGTCGGGAGCACGGGCAGAGTGAGGAGCGCCGTCAGCAGGAGCAGGCCGTGCCCGCGGGCGGGAGAGGTGCGCCGTGGCTGCTGCAGGGCTGCGACGGCTGCGACGGGTGCGGCGGGTGCGGCGGGTGCCACAGGGAGGGGTGACGGGGTGATGCCCATGGGGAAAGCATTTGGCATCCTTCACCCGGAGCGAGCTTTGATCAACCCGTTCGATCAGGATAAAACCGACATTTTGCGCAGGGCGCCGCCAGCCCATCTGTATCAGGAAACCCAATACACGCGACCCCTGCCGGGCCGCCTATGTTTTCTGCGCCCAATCTCGTTTTAGTCGGGGTGTTCCCCGTTGCGGGTGGCGCGCCCTGACGCGACGAATGGGGGCTCCCCAGGGCGGGTCACCCAGCCCCCCTCTCCTCCCGCATGCCTCTCACCCTGTCCTTCCGTTTCAAGTCCCACCCCCCTGTCACGGCCTTGAGCGCCCGAGCCATGAAACTCCCCCGCCTCCCCCGTATCCTCCTCGCCAGCCTGCTGGCCCTCTTCCTTCTAGTCCTCCGGATCCAGGCCTCCAGCTGCACGATCTCGCCCGCCAACCCCGTGGCCGGCCAGACCGTGACCGTCACCTACGACAAGACCGGCGGCCCCCTCGCCGGCTCCGCGAACATCCTGATCCACCGCGGCATCAATTACTGGTCTCCCGTCTCCGCCCCCGACGAGCGCATGACACGCGACCCGGTCACGGGCCTCTACACCTGCACCTACGTGGTGCCCGAGCCCGCCTACCACATCTGCATGGTCTTCAATGGCGTCGAAATGCCCTCGACCTGGGACAACAACAGCAGCCGCGACTGGTACTTCAATGTGCAGCCCGCCCCCGTCCCCGCCGAACTTCCCGCGCAGGCCCTTCTCCCCAACGCGAGCAAGGCCCGCGTGATGATGCAGGGTTTCTATTGGGATGTGCCCGCCGGCGGCAATTGGTACACCTTCCTCGCCTCGAAGGCCGCCGCGCTGCGCAACATCCGAGACGGCCAGGGCCTCGACCGCATCTGGTTTCCGCCCCCGAGCAAGGGCGACAGCGGCCAGTGGTCCATGGGCTACGATCCCTACGACTACTACGACCTCGGCGCCTATCTCCAGAAGGGCACGACCGCCACGCGCTTCGGCACGCAGGCCCAGCTGAAGGCCGCCATCTCGGCCTACCACGACCAGGGCATCCTCGTCCTCGCCGACATCGTGCCGAACCATCGCGGCGGCGGCGCCAACGAGCTGAACCCCAACACGAATACCTTCACCTACACCGATTTTCGCGGCGTCGCCAGCGGCAAGGCCACCTGGACCCACAACCAGTTCCACCCCTCCACCTACGCCTTCAACGACGACATGTCCTTCAGCGGCTTCGCCGACGTCTGCCTCGCCGCCAGCACCCCGGACACCGTGGGCTGGCCGCGCAGGGACATCATCGACTGGCTCGTCTGGCTGCGTGATCCCGCCAACGCCGGCTTCGACGGCTGGCGCCTCGACCTCGCGCAGGGCTATCGTCCCTCCTGGATCAACGACCTGCGCGCTGCCACCAGCAACGCCTTCGCCGTCATGGAAAAGTGGGACGGCAACACGGCCAACCTCGAGCAGAACGTGAAGTTCAGCGGCGGCACCCACACCTTCGATTTCGCCGCCTTCTACACGATGCGCAATGTCTGCGTGTCCCCCGCCACCGCCAACATCGCCGACCTCGTCAATCCCGACAAGGTCTACGCCGCCAAGAACCCCGCCAAGGCTGTCACCTTCGTCGAGAACCACGACACCGACAAGGACCCGGGTGCGCACTACACGGTGAACAAGATGTTGTCCTACGCCTTCATCCTCACCTACCAGGGCTACCCCTGCCTCTTCTGGCGCGACTACTTCGACTACGGCTATGCCACCCTCGGCGGCCAGACGGGCAATGGCATCGACGCCCTCGTCTGGGCGCGCGGCGCCCTCGCCGGCGGAAACCCCGTCATCGAGAACCTGAAGACCAACTCCAGCAATTTCCTCATCTACGGCACCTCGAACGGAACGCCGACCGCCATGGGCTACGTCGTGGCGCTCAACAGCCACGGCTCCCTCACGCAGTCGGCGGCGGTCACCACGACCAACCCTCAGCTCAAGGGCAAGACCCTGCGTTGCTACGCCTGGTACTCGCATGCCACCGGCGGCAATGTGCAGCCCGCCGACGTCACCTGCGACGCCAACGGCCTCGTGACCGTGCAGGCCCCCGCCCTCGGCTACGCCGTGTATGGCCCCGCCAATCTCGACCCGGGCAGCGCACCGTCCATCAGCACCGACCCCGTCGCCCAGACGGGCCTCGTCGGCGCCACGGTCACCTTCACCGCCGCCGCCTCGGGCACCAGTCCCACCCTGCAGTGGCAGCGCAAGCCCGCCGGCGGTTCCACCTGGTCCGACGTCCCGGGTGCGACCTCCACCAGCCTCGCGGTCAGCTCACTGGTCCCGTCCATGGACGGCGATGAATACCGCCTTGTCGCCACCAACGGCCAGGGCTCGGCCACCAGCGCCGCCGCCAAGCTCACGGTCTCGTGGAGCCGCATCGCCAACATGTCCGTGCGCATCGGCGCGGTCAGCCAGGAAAACCCGCTCATCATGGGCTTCGTGTCGAAGGGCGGGGCGAAGTCCCTGTTCATGCGTGCCTGGGGGCCGGTGCTCGGCGCACTCGGCGTCTCCGGCACCATGGAGGATCCCGTGATGGAATTGCATGACGACATCGCCAACGGCGGCGGCGTGCTCGCGCAGAATGACAATTGGGGCACGGGCAATGTGAGTGCCATGCAGGCGATCGTCACCCGTCTCAACGCCTATCCCTTCACCGATGTGAACGCGAAGGACTCGGCCCTGCTCAGCGACGTGAACGGCACGCGCACGCTGTACGCCTTCGACAAGACGCTCCCCAACAAAATCACGCTTCTCGAGCTCTACGACGTGGACGACAGCCAGCCCTCGCGCCTGGTCAATTTCTCGGCGCGCAACGAGGTTGGCACGGGCGACAACATCCTCGTCGCGGGATTCTCCATCAAGGGCAACAAGAGCATCAAGCTGCTCATCCGCGGCATCGGCCCCAAGCTGGCCGACTGGAGCGTGCCCGGTCCCATGGCGGATCCGACCCTCGTGTTGCATCGCATCGTGAACAGCGTGGGCACCGTCGTCGGCCAGAACGACAACTGGGCCAGCGCCGGGGTGGTCACGCTGCGCGCCGCCTTCACCGAGACCAAGGCCTTCGACCTCACCGATGAGACCAGCAAGGATGCCGCCATGGTGGTCACCCTCACGCCAGGCCTCTACACCGTTTCGCTCTCAGGCAAGGACCTCGGCACCGGCAACGCCATGATCGAGGTGTACGAGATGAACGACTGAGCGCATCAGGCGCCTGGCTGCAGGGTGACCGGGTGACTGGGCGCCGGAATCGCAGGACACAGGGACGAAGGAACTGCCGGGTGGCCGAACGCCCGCCCCCGGCACCCTTACTTGCCCTTTCGCTGGAAGGCGGGATTGGTGTGAAGGGAGCCGATCTCCTCGCTGAGCTGCCTGGGGAAGTCCGGCTCCTTGCGCCAGTGCGCGAGCCAATCCGCCACGAGGGGATCGGTGCGCTGGAAGGACCCTATGGACCAGCCGGCGATCTGATAATAGAGGCCCCTGGCGACGCTGGCGTTGAGTCCGGCGGCGCCGCCCTTCCTGGCAGTCCATTCCTCGAAGGCCTTGAAATCGGGGGCCCCGGAGAGAAGCTCGACCAGGGCGCGCAGGTACTTGGCCTCGCCCGTGCTCATCCAAGCCGCCCAGCACAGGTCCATCTCGTGTCCCAGGCTGGAGACCTGCTTCGGTGAGACGGGGTCCTCGAAACGCGGCAGCTTTTCCGGTTCCTTCATGGGCGGCACGGCGTCGAGCCTGGAGAGGAGTTCCGCAGGCAGCGAGGGGAGCCGTTCGCGCAGGTTGACGCCGGTGCAGCGCAGCACGTAGAGCAGGGCCATCTGTGTGCGGGGATCGAGAGTGGGATACAGCTCGAGGGCCGCCTCCAGCGCCGCGGGCTGCTGCCGGTAGGCGGAGGCAAAGATGCCATGGTTGGGAGGGGCGCTGATGGGGGCGAGCTTGCAGCATTCCCTGAGCAGCGGCAGCAATTGCCCCGGAGACAGTTCGCTGCGGTGGCGGTTCATGCGCTTGGCCAGCGCCTCGTAGTCAGACACCGGATCCTTCAGCCAGTCCGCCCAGGGGCGCAGCCGAAGTTTCGCGGGCTTGAGCTGGCGCGCCGGTTTGCCGGGCTCCCTGAGCTCGACGTTCACGATCAGCTCCTCCTCGGCCGCCAGGGCGGGCACGGTCCAGTCGGCGTTGAAGACCGCCACGGTGACCATGCTGGTCCTTTGCTCCATGCGGCCGAGCTCGTCCGTTGCTATGCCCGCCGCACCCAGGGCGGCAAGCACGGCATCGGCACCGCTGGCCTTGAGCTTGCGGATGGCCGCGGGCTTCAGGCTGGCGGCGGACCAGGTCCTGCCTCCGTATTCAAATTTCAAGGACACGCTGCACACGCCCAGGGCCTGCTCGCGGTCGCTGCCGTCGGGTTTGCCCTCATCGGCCACGAGGGCGATCGCCAGGCCCTGTGAAGGGGCGAGTCCGGGGAGTGTGCCGGGTGCGTTCACGGCTCCCGTGGGCGGCAGGTGGCCGGCCCAGCCTGCAGGCATCAGCCAAGGGTCCTCGCGCAGGGAGACGGGCTGGAGCGGCCGTTCCTTCACGGTCTCCATGGCCGCCGTGAGCGGTGTGCCTGGCAGGAGGGCGAGGCAGAGGGAGAGCAGCAGGCCAAGGCAGCCCAGGGTGTGGGCGCGGGGCGGGGTGGGGCGCGGCGACATGCCGCCCATTCTCCCCTTTTCAGCCCGGGAAGCAATATATTAATCCCTTTGTGTCATGGTGTTGTGCTCATGGCGTAGGATCATTCAGCGGGCGTCCAAGGCCCGCGCACAAGCCAAGGGGAATCGGCCCTGAGCCGGCCCCCCCCCCACCCGAAACCATGGACCGCTTCGCGGTTGTTCCCTGTCAACGCTCGTTCAGAGCTTGGCCTTGAACGCGGCGAGCACCTTGCGCACCTCGGCGGAGGCGTCCTTGCGGATGATGAAGCAGAGGTGCTGGCTGATCTTGTAGTCGCTGGCCACCCTGACCTCGCTGCTCAGGTACATCTCGGGGCTCAGGCCGAAGCCGGGCTCGGTCTCGCCCACATTGCTCGCGATCAGGCGCACGTTGTCGACGAAAGTGAGGCGCTTGGCCCCGAGAGCGGCATCCTTCAGGAGGCGTGCCTTGATGAGATTGTGGTTGGCCGAACTCTCCCCCTCGAAGAAGACCAGGATGGGGGCGTCCTTGCCGCCGAGTTCCTTCCAGGTCCTGATTTCGCCCTTCAGGATGCCCAGGATCTGGGCCTCGCTGAGCTGGGCCACGGGGTTGTCGTGGTGCACGATGGCGACGATGTGCGCGTTCTTCAGGAAGACTTCCTCGAAGTCCTCCGCCTTGAGTGCCTGGCCCTTGGCGTTCGCGGCGGCGATGAGGCTGCCCAGGCTGTCGGCGGAGAGGGCCACGTCGACCTGGCCGGCCTGCAGGGCCGCGAAGCCCTTGCCTGTGGTCGAGCCGGTGGCGACGATCGCCGAGCCGGTTTCCTTGCTGACCTGCTCCTTGGCGTTCTTGATGACGGTGAGGAAGGTCGTGGTCGAGCCGGCCATTTTCACCTCCCCCAGCAGGGCCGAGGGAAGCAGGAGCGAGGCGGCGAGAATGAGGGTGCTTGCGAGACGCATGTGACTTTCATCGTCCAAAGCACTTCCCTTTGAAGTGGAAAGGTGACCAAGGCCCCCTGTTTCCCCTTTGCGTCGTCCGGTTAAAAAGGCCTCAAAGAATCCGCTTCCGGGATTTCCCTTGATCCGTGGCTTCACCCCCACCTACATGGTTTTATGTCAAGGGATACCGCATGATCATTGTCGTGGGTTATGGGTATTGGGGACCCAAGTTGGTCCGGAATTTTCTCTCCTGTTCCAGGGGGGAGCCCGTGGGCGTGTGTGAATCAGATGCGGGCAGGCGCGCGCGGGCCAGGATGGAGTTTCCTCCGGTCGTCACCTTCGAGTCCTACGACGAGGTGCTCGCGCTCGGGGAATGCCGGGCGGTGGTGTTGGCCACCCCCGTCTCCACTCACCACGACATGGCCTTGAGGGCGATGCAGGCGGGCAAGCACGTGCTTGTTGAGAAGCCCTTGTGCAACAACTACCAGGAGGCGCGACGGCTGGTGGAGTTCGCCGACCAGGCCGGTCTTGTCCTGATGGTGGACCACACCTTCCTCTACCATCCCGCCGTGCAACGCATCCGCCGGCTGGTGGAGCAGGGCGAGGTCGGCCAGGTTCGCTTCATCGACTCCACGCGCATCAACCTGGGCCTGTTCCAGAATGATGTGAACGTGTTCTGGGACCTCGCCGTGCACGACCTTTCGATTGTCCAGTACATCATCGGCCAATCGCCCGTCAGCGTGCAGGCCGCGGGCTTCTCCCACATGGAGACGCACCTGGAAAGCTCCGGGCACCTGGTGTTGCGCTACGCAGACGGAGCCTTCGTGCACATCAACGCCAGCTGGGAGTCTCCCGTGAAGGTGCGTCACATGCTGATCGGTGGCGCCAGGAAGATGATCCTGCACAACGATCTCGACCAGAACGAGCCCGTGAAGGTGTACGACTCGTGTGTCGTGGCCACCTCGCAGGACGCCCGTTCCAAGCTCAAGTACGACTACCGCATCGGCGACGTGTTCTCACCCAAGATCCCGCAGATCGAGGCCCTCTCCAACATGGCCGCCGAGTTTGTGGCGGCCACCCACGGCGAGTTGGTCCCGGTGTCCTCAGGCAGCTTCGGCGTGGAGCTGGTGCGCATTCTCGAGGCCGCCGACCGTTCCCTGAAACAGAACTCCTCCATTGTTCCCCTATGAGCCTTCTCAATGAGGCAGGTCCCGTGCGTTTCCTGCGCAATGTCGAAGTCGGCGAGGACGTTTCCTTTTACGGATTCGTCAATGCCTATGGCTGCTCGCTCGGCGCCGGCACCAAGGTAGGCCCCTTCGTCGAGATCCAGAAAAACGTGCGGATCGGCGCGCGCTGCAAGATCTCCAGCCACTCCTTCCTGTGCGAGGGCGTGGAGCTGGAGGATGAGGTGTTCGTGGGGCACGGGGTGATGTTCGTGAACGACAAGTATCCGCGCGCGACCAACGAGGACGGCAGCCTTCAGGGCGGCGCCGACTGGCAGGTCTCCCCGACCCGGGTCTGCAGGCGGGCCAGCATCGGTTCGGGCGCCACGATCCTGTGCGGTGTGGAAATCGGTGCCGGCTCCCTGGTGGGCGCGGGCGCCGTGGTGACGCGCAACGTGCCTCCCGGCGTCGTCGTGGCGGGCAACCCTGCGAGGGTGATCCGCAAGCTTTCCGAGCCCGCCCAGGCATGAGCCTCGAGGTTCCTTATTTCGACCTGAAACGCCAGTCTTCCTCGCTCGCCCCCGAGATCGAGGAGGCCCTGCGGCGCGTGATTTCCGAGGCCGCCTTCTCCTCCGGGCCCTTTGTCGCGGCCTTCGAGCAGGAATTCGCGCGCCACATCGGCTGCAGGCACGTGGTCTGCGTGAATTCCGGCACCTCCGCCCTGCACCTGGCCCTGCTTGCGATGCAGTTGCCCGAGGGGGCGGAGGTGATCACCACGCCGATGTCCTTCGTGGCCACCTGCTGGGGCATTTCCTACTGCGGCCTGAAGCCGGTCTTCGTCGACATCGATCCCCGCACCGGGCTGATCGACCTGGAACGCGTGGCCGCCGCCGTCACACCGCGCACCCGGGTCCTGCTGCCTGTCCACCTCTACGGCAATGCCGTCGATCCACGCCGCCTGCGCGAGGTGGCGGACGCGCACGGCCTGCGCGTGTTGGAGGACGCCGCCCAGGCCCACGGCACCCTGCACGGGGGGCGCCATGTGGGGCACTCCTTCGCCTCGGGTGCCTTCAGCTTTTATCCGGGCAAGAGCCTCGGCGGCTATGGAGAGGGCGGGGCGCTGGTGACGGATGACGACTCCACGGCGGCCGCCGCCCGCCGCCTGCGCGACCATGGCTCCTCGGTGCGCTACCACCACGAGGAGCTCGGTTTCAACTACCGCATGGACGGGATCCAGGCCGCGGTGCTGTCCGTGAAGCTTCGCCGTCTCGAGGAGTGGATCCTGCGTCGCCGCGAGATCGCGCGCCAGTACGACGAGGCGTTCCGCGACCTGTCCCTGCGCCTGCCCGTGCAGGCCGACGGCGCGCGCCATTCGTACCATCTCTACGTCATCGGCACCCCGGCGCGCGATGCGCTTGCCGAGCACCTGCAGCAGCGCGGCGTGGGGACGGCGCGGCATTACCCGGTGCCCCTGCACCTGCAGAAGGCCTACGCCTTCCTCGGCCACAAGCCGGGTGATTTTCCGCACGCCGAGCGCCATGCGGCCGAATGCCTGAGCCTGCCCATGTTCCCCGAGATGACGCAGCAGGAAATCTCCTCGGTCATCGGGGCGGTCCGCAGCTTTCATGAGCAACGCTAAGCCCTCAATCTCCGCCTGTTTCCCCGCCTACAACGAGGGCGGGACGGTCTATGCCGTGGTCAGGGACGCCCACGCGATCCTGTCCTCCGTGTGCGACGACTTCGAGATCGTGGTGTGCAACGACGGCTCGAAGGACGACACCCTTGCCGAGCTTCGGCGCCTCGAGGCGGAGCTCCCGCAGCTGCGCCTTCTCGACAACGGGGTGAACCGGGGCCTGGCCTTCACCTTCGCGCGGCTCTATGCGGAGGCGCGCAAGGACCTGGTGTTCCTGAACGCCACCGACGGGCAATGGAGGAATTCCATCCTGCGCGAGATGGTCCCGCTCGCCGCGGACCACGACATCGTCGTCACGGTGAGGCGCGAGAAACACTACGGCCACTTCAGGAGCCTGGTCTCGGGCCTCTACAACGGGCTGCCGCGGCTCGCCTTTGGCGTGCGCACCCGGGACGCGGGCGGGGTGAAGCTCATCGCGCGCAAATACCTCTATGTGGGCCGGCTCGTGTCGCGGTCGCCCTTCGCCGACGCGGAGCGCCTCATCCGCGCGGTGCGCGACGGTGCGCGCGTGGCCTATGTGCCGGTGGAGGTGCGGCGGCGCGAGGCGGGAAAATCCAATGCGATGAGGTTCTCGGTGCTGCTGGCCTGCGGCAGGGACTTTCTGCGGCTCTGGCACGAGCTGGTCGTGGCGCGCCGCCTGCGGCGCCGGGCGGGAGGCGGCGGCGCATGAGCGTGCCAGCGGGAGCGGGCCTGCCGCGGCGGTCCGGCGGCCGGGAGCCAGGCGACAGGCGGTGCCGGCTGGCGGCGCTGCTGTGCCTGGCCGTGCTGGCGGTTTCCCGGTATCCATTTATCCACTACGGATTCGAGCTGAACAAGGACGAGTCGCAGATGATGGCGCTGTCGATGCGCATGGTCGGCGACTGGGTGCCCTGGAGCGCCGCGAGCACCGAGACCAACGGGCCCTTCCTCACCGCCTTCCTCTCGCTGTTCCGCGCGGCCGGTCTTCCCGTGACCTACCCGCTGGTGCATTTCTGGGCCGTGCTCGCGCACGCCCTCACCCTGTTCCTGGGCTGGCGCGTGGGCGCGCGCCTGGCCGGGGAACGCGCGGCGCTGGCCGGGTTGGCTGCGGTGGCGCTCACGCTCGCCGCCAGCGTGGGCGGGGACTTCGTCCATTTCTCCACGGAACTCTTCCCCATGCTTTTCCTGGCCGCGGGGCTCCTGACCCTGGTCGGAGAGGGAGGGAGGGCGGTCATGGTGCCCTGGAGGCTGTTCGCGGGCGGCTTCCTTGTCGGGCTCGTCCCCTGGGCCAAGCTGCAGGCGGGGCCGCTTGCGCTTGCGGTCTGTGCGTGGCTGGCCTTCTCCCTCGCGCAGGAGCCCGGCCCCGGCGCGGGCCGCTGGAAACGGGCGCTCTCCCTGCTGGCACTCGCGGCGGCGGGCGTGTGGACGCCCACGCTGCTGATGCTGCTCGCCGGCGCGCTCGGCGGCTCGCTCGGCCTGATGTGGGACTGCTATTTTGTCTTCAACCTGGCCTATGCCGGCGAGCGCAGCCTGGGCGCGCTGCTCGACGCGCTCGCCCTCCTGGCCACGGTGCCCTGGGTTACGGCCTTCCTCTGGCTGGCCTTGCTCGCGCTGCCCCTGTCGGGGGCGCAGCTGTTCGCCGCGCCGCGCCGCGCGGGCCTTTTCCTCGTGCTCGCCCTGGTGGGCGCGGGCCTGTACGCGGTGGCCCGCTCCCAGTATCCATTTCCCCACTACCAGATCCTGCTCCTTGCGCCCTGCGAGCTCGCCTGCGCCCTTTTCGCCGCCGGGCTCACGCGGGGCGACGGCTGGCGCGGCCTTCCCCTGGTGCGGCTCGGGCGGGTGTTCCTGCCTGCGGCCCTGCTGTGCCTGTGCCTGGTGCAGGCCGTGCAGGGAAACCGTGAGGGGTGGGCGATGGCCCTCGGGGGGCCGCCGCAGGCGGGCCTCCCTGCGAGCCAGCTGTCAGACCGGGTGGCTGCCGTGGTCCCGCGCGGAGGCACCCTGCTCGTCTGGGGCTGGCATCCCGGCCTGTACGTGGATCTGGACGCGAAGCCGGCGACACGCTACGGGCATCATGGACGCCTGGTCATCGATTCGCCCGCCCGCGAGCATCTCCGACGCTGCTTCCTCGAGGACCTGCAGGCCTCGGCGCCGGGGCATGTCGTGCTGATGGACGACGGCTTCTGGTTTGGCCGCGGCAATGACAGGCCCTTTCCGGAGCTGCAGGCCTACCTCGACGCCCACTACGAGCCCGCGGGCGCCGGCGCGCAGTTTTCGGTGCTCAGGCGGAAGGACTGACGGCGGCTCCCGGCCGTGCAGCCGGGAGCCGTTCGGGGGTGGGACGGCGCTCAGGACGCCCAGCCGAAGGCGCGGGCGATGACGCCGTAGGAGCTCTTCTCCACCTTGGCGTAGTCGGAATCGACCACGAACATGCTGCGCGAGAGCGCGATGGCGTCGGTGCGGAGCTCGTTGGTCTGCAGGCGGTGATTGATGTCGGCCGCATAGGCGGCGCGGGTGTCGTCGGCGAGGTGGGCCTGGTCGGCGCGCTTGCGCGACTGCTTCACGAAATCCTCGACGCTCGTGGTGGATTCCCAGCTGAAGCTGCTGGTCTTGTCCTTGAGGAAATCCTGTTCGGAGAATTCAATCCGTCGGTCTGCGACCATGCAGAAGACGAGGAGGTCAAGCAGTGCCTCGCGCTGGGGCTGGCTGTAGTTGTCGTCAACGGGGGTGCTGCTGAAGAGGCGGGAGAACCAGGTGCTCATGGGTGATCGTTGTGTGGGTGTGCTGTACTGCGGGTGATGTGTGAGGGGTGTGAAGCCCGTAATGCGAAAGTATATGCCCGGCAGGACTTCAGGCTGCATTCAAATGCTCTTATACCATACAGTAGAAGCGCTTTTTGGAATTGGACTGCTCTACATTAGCAATGCTGGTGGCGGTGATTAGGTGTGCTGGTTCAGGCTTCGGGAACACGGGGCCTTCCTTTGTCATTTCATCGTGTGATCCCCTCCTTCCGTCGCGCCGAACAGCCGTTCCGGCGCATATGACGTGCATGGAGTCGATGCCTTGCTAGCATGAGTCATGCATAACAAAGTCATCGTCGTCGATCGCGTCGGTGAAGTCACCTACTTCGCAGACTTCGATCATCATCTGGGTAATCCCCTTGCGCCATCGGACCACGTCCGGGGCTGTCGCTGGACGGTCAGCCGTTCCGCCGCCACCGAATTCGATGCCCCCGCCGAGGCGGCACGCGAACTCTCCTCGAGCAAGCTCCTCGGCCAGGAGGGTGTGGCCATCGTGGATGCGGACGCGTTTCCGATCTCCTCGCCCGCCCCCCGTCTCGGCTATCCCTTCTCGCGCGTGCTGCGCACGAGCAAGAGCCGCCGCGGCTGAGTTCCCGGCGAGTTGCCCTCTCCCTGCAAAAAGCCACCGCCTCCCGCGGTGGTTTTTTCATGCCCTCCCCGACAGGGGACCTCCGCAAACAAGGGGATCGCCCGCGTTTTTTTTGGGGAATCGCGGGCGGAATGGTGTTATCCCTCCTTCACCATGAAGTGCTTTTTCTCCCCGCTCGCCGTCCTCCTGCTCTGTCTCGTTGCGCCGCTTTCCGCGAGTGCGCCCCAGAAGGAGAAGTTCAACCAGGGGCCCTGGGAAAATGAGATCGGCTACGCGCAGGCCGTGCGCGTCGGCAACCTGGTTTACATCTCGGGCTCGACCGGCAGCGGGCCCATGCCCCAGGCCATAGGGCAGGCCATGGGCGGCATCCAACGCAGCCTCGAGCACTACAAGCTCGGCTTTGCGAACGTCGTGAAGGAAAACATCTACACGACGGACATCGAGGCGCTCAAGGCGCACAAGGAGCTCAGGAAGGCCTACTACAAGGGCGACTTTCCCGCAGCCACCTGGGTTCAGGTGGTGCGGCTGTTCAACCCGGAGCAGGTGATCGAGATCGAGGTGGTGGCCGTGATTCCGGAGAAGGCCGCGAACTAGTTGCGCCGCGCCTTGCCGGAGCCTAGCCAGGTGGCCTTGTGCCAAAGCGCCTCCAGCGGGCCCTGGGAGTGGCGGGAGAGCCACCAACGGCTGAAGAGGATCTGGACCGCGGCGAGCGCGAGCCCGATGGCCAGGCAAAGGCTTGCCCCGGTGTACTTGTAGAGACCGAGGCCGTAGCCGTAGTAGAGCGTCGTGCCCAGCAGCGATTGCAGCACGTAGTTCGAAAGGCTCATGCGACCGATGGGTTCCAGGAAGCTGCACAGGCGTTGGAAGCGGGGGCGGCGGTAGAGCAGGACAAAGCCCGAGACCAGGACCAGCATCAGGGCGATGTTGGAGCTCAGTCCCTGCATCGTTGTCAACGGGCGCCTGAGGGCCTCGCTGTCCACGGTGGCGTGAATCAGGTGCCGCAGCCCCGCGAGGACCAGGAAACACACGCCGGCGACCGGGAGCACGCGTTTCCAAAAGCGCGACGAGGCCTCACTGTCGGCGAAGAGTGCGTGGCGGCCCGCCAGGAGGCCCAGCAGGAAGAGGGCGCAGGTCTGCAGGGCCCTGCCGGTTTCCCAGGTCCAGAGCAGCACTGCGGTGCGTCCGTTGGTGAGATTGCCGTACCAGGTGTCGAGGACCGAGTCCTTGGCGAGATAGGCCTCCGCTTTTCCGAAGAGGGCCCAGGAGGCGGGGTCCTGGAGCTTGAGGGCGGGGTTCTGCAGCCCCTGGAGGAGATGGACCCATTCGACCGGCTGGAGGAGGAGCACCACGGCAAGGCCCAGGACGAGCCTGTCGCCCAGGCGTGAGCAGGGAATCAGGATCAGGCCGAGCATGGCGTAGATCATGAGGATGTCGCCCTGATAGAAGGTGGAGTTGAGCAGGCCGAAGCCGAAGAGCAGGAGCAGGCGCCAGGCGAAGCGGCCGCGGAAGTCGGCGCCGCGCGCCTGCTGGTTCGCCAGCTGGATCGAGAAGGTCAGGCCGAAGAGCAGCGCAAAGATGGCATAGGCCTTGCCCCCGAAGAGAAAGAAGAGGGTGTCCCACACGCCCTTGTCCATGGACTGAAGCCAGGCGGGCAGGCCCTCCGGCTTGTGGTAAAAGTCGAAGTGCTCGATGTTGTGCAGGAGCATGATCGCCAGGATGGCGAAGCCGCGCAGGGCATCGACGACCTGCAGGCGCTTGGGGTCGGGGGGCATGGTGGGGACGGGAGGAGTCGGCACTTGGGCAAGGGACAAGGGAGCAGGCATCTTAGCCGGACGCGATCGTCCGGCAAATCCCATCCCAGCCGAAATACCTGCACTTTCGGCTGGGGTCGCAACGGGGGGTCAGCGGCGCGAGAACTTGGACAGGCTTTCCAGGAGCGTGCCCATTTCATCGACGATGGCGTTCAGGTCGCGTCCGCCCGAGAGTTCGCGGATCCTTCGGCTGGCGGTGAGCGGATCGATCTGGTTGCGCCCAAAGGCCTGCAGGGTGCGGTGGATCTCGGCCCAATGGGCGCGGGAGGCGATCAACGCCTCCGAGGAATGGGTGCCTGCCGGCTTGGCGGAGTTGAGCAAGGGCAGGAATTTGGTTTCCATGTCCTTCGCCGCCCCGCGTGACGCCTCCTGCAGGCGGGTGAAGTAGCTCGACGCAGGATCGCCGGCCTGCTGCATGTGCAGGGTCTTGTGGCGCGAGACGTCCGCTGCCTGCGCCGCCCAGCCCTTCGCTGCGGCGGCGGGGTTGTCGCTGATCCACAGCAGGTCGCGGTAGGCTTCCGGGTGGGTCGAGACCGTGACATTTTCGAGGGCCGTGGAGGCGGAGCGTCCGCCCGAGACCGCACGGTAGGCCCTGTTGTAGGCATCCTGCGCCTCGCGTTGCCATTGCTCCAGGGGCATGGGCTGTCCGGCCTTGGTCAGTTGGGGGACCCTTTGCATGCGTCCATCCGGGCCCGGGCGGAAGACCGTCCGCTCCACGAGGCCGACGTCGCGATCCATGTTGGGCTTTCCGAGGCTGCTGCTGTTGCGAAATTCGACCAAGTCCCAGTCGTCCGCATTCCAGCCGCGCCGCTTCATGTCCTGCAGGAGGCGCGCGTCTGCGTCCGCATGCAGTGCGCGCATGTGGGCATCGTAGGCCCGCCCCACGCCGGCGTCGGTGGCGTATTTGAGGCAGTTCTTGGCGTGGAGGGAGGAGGCCACGATGGCGGCCTTTTCCCTTGCGGCCGCCTGGAGTTTCATGAGGGCCGCAGGGTCCGCCCCCGCAGCGCCCGCCTTCAGGAGTGAGGCCTGGGCCTGGCTGAAATCTTTCACGAGGGCCTCGCCCCATTCGCGCTCCTGCCTGAACTTCGCGGCGTCGAAACGCTCCTGCAGGCTGGGCCTGTTGGTGGCGGCCGGTGCGGAGCCCAGGTCGGCGGTGAGCTTGCCTGCGATGCGCTCGAAGACCTTTGCCTGGGCATATTTCAGGGCGAGCGTCTTGGCGGCATTCTCCAGGCCTCCATCCTTGGCGGCATCGTAGGCGGTGAAGCCGTAATCCAGGGCGTCGGACCAGGTGCTGAGCGTGTTCTTGGCGGCCTGCGTGAAGCCTCCCTCGGCGTAGCCCGTCGCCGCCTGGTAGGCGAGATTGATGGAGTTGCCCCCCAGCAGGGAACACACGCCCATGGCAGTGTCGGCACCGGCCTTGATATTGGAGGCGGCCTCGAAGCCCAGGTCTGCGAGCGCGGCCTTGTCGTCCTGCTTGGCGGCTTCCCCCTCCCAGGTGCCCTGGACTTGCTGGAAGAGGGCGTTGACGGCCTTTCTTGCCTTGGCGGTGTCGTGGGCCGCGAGCATGCCAGGCGAGAATTGGCGTTGGATGAAGCCCCGCGCCGTGTCGGCCTGGTCGGGCGGGAGCAGGGCGGCGAGACGGTTGGCGCTCTGCAGGGCGCGGATGACCTGCGAGGCCTGGCGCGCCTCGGCCTGGCACTGTTGTTCGAAGACGGCGAAGGTGTAGGCCTCGAAGGGCGTGCGCGTATGCACCAGGGTGCCGGTCTCGAGGGAGCGGATCAGGTCGAGCTCGGCCTGCAGGTTCGATTGCAGCCCCAGCACGCGGAAGCGCAGGTCGGCGCGTTGTGCGTCGGTGGTGGCCTTCTGCAACTCCTCCTGCTCACGTGCGAGGTTTCTCTCGAGCAGGGTGACGAGGTTGCGGATTTCCTCGATGCGCTCCTGCTTCTCCTTGCGCTCACGTTCCTGCTCCGCAGCGCTGCGGGCCGGGGTGGCCGTGGCGGCCGCGTCGGGTTGGCTGTCCACGAAGAGGTCGGGGGGGATCTGGGGATTGTCCGCAGGAACCTCGGGGTCCCATCTGTAGGAATACTCGAGCTCAGGGGTGTTCGTGTTGGTGG
>JAHFTI010000384.1:4316-4758 GCA_023265535.1 Opitutaceae bacterium | reverse complement strand
CCTACCAGGCACAGACCGTGGTGGCCTCCAACACCGACTGGCACCAGGCCGCCAATTCGCCCGAGATCGCCGCCACCGCACGGCGCTTCGGTGCCTTCCCCTTTGCCGCCTCGGGCGCCGATGCCGCCCTGCTCGTGACCCTGAGCCCCGGACTCTACACGGTGTATGTGCGCGGTGAGTCCACCGGCCAGAGTGGCGTGGTCCTGGTGGAGCTCTATGATGCGGACATTCTCGGCGCCACCACGCCGCCCAATCCGCCCGTGCTCAATCCGAACCTGCCGACGGTCTCGGTCAGCGGGCCCGCCGTCGACCCGCTCGAGGGCAAGGTCGCGTCCTTCACCCTGAGGCGCGAGGGGCTTCTCACGCAGCCCCTCACCCTTTCGCTTTCGGTCTCGGGCACGGCCACCGCCGGCCAGGACTACACGGCGCTGCCCGCGACGGG
>JAHFTI010000384.1:0-4306 GCA_023265535.1 Opitutaceae bacterium | reverse complement strand
TGTTTCCACGGTCACCCTGCCGGTGGACTGCCTTTCAGACAGCCTCGTGGAATCCCCCGAGTCCGTAGAGCTGCGGATCGCCGCTTCGAGCAGCTACCAGACCCTTCCCGCGGGCGCCTTCGCCTCCCTGCTGATCCGCGATGGCACGCCGGTCGCAGCGGGTTGGAACGCCAGCTATTTCCCGTCGAGGACCTGGACGGGCACAGCCGTGAACCGCATCGACCCGACGATTGATTTCGACTGGGCGGCGGGCTCCCCGGCGACCGGAATCCCCGTGGACAACTTCACGGTGCGCTGGACAGGAACGATCCAGGTCGACGTATCGCAGGTGTACTTCTTCCAGGCCGATGCGGATGATTCCGTCTGGGTCTGGGTGGATGGCCAGCCAGTCATCAAGCGCAGCAGCTACAACTGGCAGCCCATCACCGGTGGCATCTACCTGGATGCAGGCGTGCGCCACTCGGTGCGCGTGGAGATGCGCGAGAACGGCGGCTCCGCCCGCATGAAGCTGAGCTGGTTCGCAAACGGCATACTCAGGCAGATCATTCCGCAGGCCCTCGTGGGCAATGCGGCCGACCTCGCGGCGATCGTCACCGGCCCCACGCAGGTGTCAGCCGTCGTCGGCGCCCCCTTCTCCGTGCAGATGACGGGCATCGGCGTCGAGGGCGGCTATTCCGCCGCCGGCCTGCCGGAGGGGCTTGCGATCGACGCAAGGTACGGCCTGGTCTCGGGCACCTTCTCGAGCCCCGGCCTCTATGACATCGTCGTCAGCGCCTCGAATGCGCGCGGCTCGGGGAGTGCGCGCGTGAGGATCAAGGTGGTCTCCACGGACGGCGTGGCCGACACCGACCTTTGGAACGGCGTGCAGGGCACCTGGTCCCTCGTGCCCGAGACGGTGACGCCGAGCTCCAGCGGGACCGTCACCTCGCTCGCCTCGCCCGGCGGGGCCACGGGCCTGTTCTCGCGTCGCGTGCGCGGCCTGCTCACGGCGCCGGCCGACGGCCTCTACAGTTTCTGGGTGCGCGGCTCGGGCAGGGTCCAGTTCCACCTGGCCGACTCCGCCCAGCCCGCCGACCGCATCCTCCGCTGCTCGGCGCTCGCCGCGACCCAGTGGAACAGCCAGCCCTCGCAGCGCAGCGAGGCGGTCATGCTGAGGGCCGGCGAGTCCTATGCCTTCGAGCTGCTCCAAAGCGGCATCGTGGCCGGTGCGGACAACGCGGTCGTCGGCTGGCTGACGCCGGGAGGCGTGGGGGCTGAGCCGTTCTCGGTCGTGCCCGGCTCGGTGCTTTCCCATCACCCGGGAGGCTCCGGCCAGCCCGCCGGGAGTGTATTCGTTGCGTCACTACAACCGGGCACCGGGGTGGACAGTCCCGCCTCGGGCGTGGTCAGCGTCTCGCTGGCGGCCGACGGGGCGAGCGCCCTGGTCTCCGCGCAGTTTTCCGGGCTCGGCACCCCGATCAGCTCGGTGCGGCTCCTCCTCTTTGCGGACACGATCAATGAGACCCGGCTCCTGCGCCTGACCGGCTCGACCTCCACGCCTGTGTCCTGGACCATCGCCGCCGCCGGCACCCAGACCGCGGCCCAGGTGCTCGAGGCCCTCAGGTCGGGGCGCGTCACCGTGCGCGTCGAGACAGGCCGCTATCCCGCGGGCGAGCTTTACGCCCAGCTCCAGGCGGCAACCGGCGCTGCCACCTTTGTGCCTCCCCCCGATCCCGCGCCGCTGCCCGTCGGTCCCATCACCGCGGCCCAGGCCGCCCGTTTCCTGACCCAGGCCACCATGGGACCCACCACCGCCGACATCGAGCACCTGCGCCAGGTGGGCTACGAGGCCTGGCTCGAGGAGCAGTGGGCCGCCCCCGCCAGCACCAACATCGCCTACATCGACGCCGCGCGCGCGGCAGCCCGCGTGAACGACCCGAATGCCGATGTCTGGAGCAACACCTTCGTGCGCTCCTGGTGGAAGAACACCGTCACGGGGCCCGACCAGCTGCGCCAGCGCGTCGCCTTCGCGCTGAGCGAGATCTACGTGGTCTCGATGGACTCCTCGGTCCACCTCGATGCGTGCACCACCTACTATGACATGCTGGTGCGCATGGCGGACGGCAGGCACCGCACCCTGCTCGAGGGCATCACGCTGCACCCGGCGATGGCGAAGTACCTCAGCATGATCCGCAACCAGAAACCGGACCTGTCCAAGGGCGTGTATCCGGATGAGAACTACGCACGCGAGGTCATGCAGCTCTTCAGCATCGGCCTCAACAAGCTGCATCCGGACGGCACCCTGGTGCTCGACTCGAACGGACTGCCCATCCCCACCTACACGCAGGAGGCGATCGTGGGCCTGGCCCATGTCTTCACGGGCTGGACCTACGCCTCGGCCGACCCCGCCTACAACTACCTGTGGGGCGCGGCGAACCACCGCAGTCCCATGCAGCTGTATCCGAAATATCATGACACCGCCCCCAAGCGGCTCATCGAGGGCATCATCCTTCCCGAGGCCCGCAGCGGCCATGACGACCTGCGCAGCGCGATGGACCTGCTGCACCTGCACCCCAACACGGGGCCCTTCCTTGCGCGCCAGCTCATCCAGCGCCTCGTGAGCTCCAATCCCAGCCCCGCCTACGTGTACCGCGTGGCGCGCGTGTTCGCGGACAACGGCTCCGGTGTGCGTGGCGACCTCAGGGCGGTCGTCAGGGCGGTGCTGCTCGATCCCGAGGCGCGCCGGAACCCCGACCCGCTCGATCCCACGCGCGGCAAGCTGCGCGAGCCCCTGCTGCGCATGACGCAGCTCTGGCGCGCCCTGCACAGCCGGGCCGCCAGCGGCGAGTTCAACTACGCCTGGTTCCGCGACTCGCTCGGGCAGGAGCCGCTGATGTCCCCGACGGTCTTCAACTTCTTCCAGCCCGGCTACGTGCCCATCGGCACGCTCAGCAGCGCCGGACTGGTGGCCCCGGAGTTCCAGATCACCACCGAAACGCAGGTGGGCCACATGGCCAACACCCTGGAGAATTACACCTCCAACTGGAATGAGAACAATGTCGACAAGGTGAAGCCCGACCTCGCCGAGGCGCGCGTGGAGTTCGCGAAGGGAATCCCCGCCTTCCTCGACCACCTCAACATTCTCTTCCTCGCGGGCGGCATGAGCACCGAGTTGCGCACCCGGCTCACCGGCCTGCTCACCGACTATCCCTCTTGGGTGAAGACGGACGACCGCATCCGCTACACCATCCACACCCTGGTCTGTTCCCCCGACTACGTCGTGGAACGCTGAAAATAGGCACCCCATGTCCACCTCCCATTCACTCGATCGCAGGGCCTTTCTGAGGCAGGGCGCCTGCATGGCCCTCAAGACCACAGGCCTGCTGGCCACCCTTGCCAACCTGCGCCTGATCGGCGGTACGCTCGCCAGCGACAGCGCGATAGCGGGCACCCACGCCGCCGCTGCCGACGACTACCGGGCCCTGGTCTGTGTGTTCCTCTACGGCGGCAATGACGCCAACAACCTGCTCATCCCCACGGATGACACCAACCTGCCCCTCTACCAGCGCGCGCGCGCCGAGTTGGCGCTCGATCCGACCACGCTGCTGCCGCTCACCATGCCGGGCGGCGGCGCGTATGCGCTGCATCCCTCGGCGGTCGAGATGGCCGACCTCTTCAACAAGGGGCGCCTGAGTTTCCTGGCCAACGTGGGCAACCTGGTGGCGCCCGTGACGCGCAAGGACTACGTGCAGGGCACCGCCGCGCTTCCCTACCAGCTCTTCTCGCATGCGGACCAGGCCATGCAATGGCAGACCTCGCGTCCCGACACCGCCATGGAGACCTCCGGCTGGGGCGGACGCATCGCCGACCTGCTGCAGGCCATGAATGCCACCTCCAAGGTGAGCATCTGCATCAGCCTGGGCGGCACGAACACCTTCCAGAATGGCCGCGAGACCTTCCAGCTGCAGCTTTCGACGAGCGGCCCCGTGAGCATCAACACCGTGCAGTCGGCCAGCGCCGAGGCGACGCGCAAGCGGGTCCTCAAGGGCCTTCTCGAGATGGAGCGGCAGAACCTCTTCGAGCAGGGGTATTCCGACGTGAACAAGCGCTCCATGGAGAACTACACGCGCATCAGCGGGGCACTCGACAATGTGCCGGTCCCCCCGGGCTTCCTCGACAACAGCTTCTCCAGGCAGCTGCGTCTGATCGCGCGCATGATCAAGGCCGGCCCCGCCCTCGGCATCCGCCGCCAGATCTTCTTCGCAAGCCTCGGAGGCTGGGACAACCATGACCAGCAGCTGACCGCGCAGGCCGCCAACCTCACGCA
>JAHFTI010000023.1 GCA_023265535.1 Opitutaceae bacterium | reverse complement strand
CGGACTCGTCGGCGTTGACGACGAGGTAAATGGGCTTGCCGCTCTTGCGGTCGACCAGGCTCCACTTCAGGCCGCAGGAGAAACCTGCACCACCGCGGCCGCGCAGGGCGGATTTCTTGACCTCATCGATGAGCTCCTCGGGCTTGCGGAGAACCGACTTGCGGAGGGTCTCGTAGCCACCGTTGCGCAGGTAGCAGGCGAGGTCGTTGGTGTAGCCGGGCTCGTCGATGTGCTTGAAGATGACGCGACGTTCGAGCGGGTGAGGCATGGCGGAAAGGGTGTTGGTGGCGTTGGGCGTTGCGGGCTGCGCGGGAGGCGTGGGCTTGGCGGCGTGTGACGTGGGCGCTCAGGCCTTCGGACGGGCGGCTGCCTCGCGGCGGATTTGTTCAGCGATCTGGGAAACCTTTGCTGCGTCGACGCGCTCGTGGAGCTCGTCATCCACCATCACGACGGGGCCCGAGCCGCAGCTCGCGAGGCACTCGACGAACTCGATGGTGACCTCGCCGTCGGGGGAGACCTCGCCGCGGTGCGTGCAGAATTCCTTCTCGAGGCTCTCGCACACCTTGTAGCCGCCGTTGAGCGCGCAGGAGAGCGTGCGGCAGACCTTGATGTGGCGACGGCCGATCGGCTCCTGGCGGAACATCGGGTAGAAAGTCACCAGCTCGTACACATTGATCGGCTGCAGCTCCAGCTTGGCGGCGATCCATTCGATCGCGTCGCGCGAGATGTAGCCCTGCTCCTCCTGCACCAGGTGCAGCAGCGGGAGCGCGGCGCTGCGCTTGACCGGATAGTGGGTGATGACCTCGTCGATGCGGGTCAGGGTTTCAGGTTTGAGAGAGAAGGCCATTGTTGGAACCGAGGAGTCGCTTGGGTCGCAGGTGCGGGGCCGAGGGAAGGGCGGGTCTGATCGTGGCCATTGCCCTCGGGCCGCTGTGGTGGGTGGTGGGTCTGGGTCGGTTTAGCGGTCGCACTCGCCCATCACGAAGTCGAAGGAGCCGAGGATGGAGACCACGTCGGCGATGTACTCGCCCTGGCAGAGCTTCGGGAGGATGGAGAGGTTGCAGAAGCTGGGGCTGCGGATCTTCATGCGCCACGGCACGCCGCCGCCCTTGGAGACGACGTAAAAGCCGAGGATGCCCTTGGGGTTCTCGGCCTCGAAATAGGCTTCGCCCGGGCGGATCTGCGGACCCTCGGTCGTGATCATGAAGTTGTTGATGAGCTCCTCCATCGAGGTGAGGACCTTGTCCTTCGAGGGGGCGACGATGCGGCGGGCATCGCGGGCGACGACCTCGCCGCCGGGAAGCTTCGCAATGGCCTGGCGCACGATGCGCACGCTCTGGCGCATTTCCTCGCCGCGGCAGGCATAGCGATCGTAGCAATCGCCCTTGGTGCCGACGGGGACGTCGAAGTCGTACTGCTCGTAGCCGCTGTAGGGCTTGTCCTTGCGCAGGTCGAGGGCGACGCCGGAACCGCGCAGGTTCGGGCCGGTGAGGCCGTAGGCGATCGCGTCCTCCTTGGAGATGACGCCGACGTCGGCGGTGCGGTCGAGGAAGATCTTGTTGCGGTGCAGGAGGGCGAGGATCTCCTCGAGGATCGGGAGGAACTGGTCGCAGAAGGCGAGGACGCGATCGGTCCAGCCGTTGGGCAGGTCGCGTGCGACGCCGCCGATGCGCGTGTAGCTCGTGGTGAAGCGGGCGCCCGTGAGCTCCTCGAAGAGCGTGTAGAGTTTCTCGCGCTCGGTGAAGGTGTAGAGGAAGACCGTCCAGGCGCCGACATCGATGCCGTAGGCGCCGAGGCCCATCAGGTGGGACGAGATGCGGGCGAGCTCGGAGACGATGACGCGGATGCCGGCGCAACGGGCGGGCACCTCGATGCCGGCGAGCTTCTCGACGGCGAGGGCGTAGGCGACGTTGTTGGCGAGCGGGGCCAGGTAATCCAGCCGGTCCGTGTAGGGCACGAACTGGTTGTAGGTCATGTTCTCGGCGATCTTCTCGTCGCCGCGGTGCAGGTAACCGAGGACGGGATCGGCCTTGGTGATGACCTCACCGTCGACCTCGAGCTGGAGACGGAGCACGCCGTGCGTGGACGGATGGGAAGGTCCCATCGAGAGGGACATCGTCTCATTTTGGCTTTCAGCGGCGGCCGCGTTTTTGGCGGCGGAGTCGGGAAAGGCGAATTCGGTGGCCATTGTGAAAGGGGGCTTAGGCGTTGGGTTTGGGACGGCGCTCGTTCCAGCTCTCGTCCTTGGCGCGGGGCTCGGCCTCGCTCATGCTCATCTCGCCGGTGCTGGCGACAAAGGGGCCGCCCGCCATGGGGGCGGAGATGACCTGCTCCTTGACGAGCGGGGCGATCTCGGCGTCCGGAAGGTCACAGGGCAGACCCGCGAGCGGGAATTCCTTGCGCAGCGGATGATAGGGATAACCGTCCCACATGAGGATGCGGCGAAGGTCGGGGTGGCCGGTGAAGCGCACGCCCATGAGATCCCAGGTCTCGCGCTCGTGCCAGTCGGCGGCGGGCCAGAGCACGGTGGCGGTGGCCATCTCGGGCTCGAGGTCGTTCTCGCAATTCGCGGCGATGCGGATGTAGCGCGGGGTGGCGGTGGAGTAGAGGTGCCAGACCACGGTGAAGCGGGGCGAGGCGCTGCTGCTCCAGTCGATGGCGGTCACGTCGCACAGAAAATCAAAGCCCTGCTCCTCCTTGAGGAAACGCAGCACGGCGATCGCCTCGGAGGCGGGCACGGTGAGGGCGGGATGGTCTGCGCTGGCGCGCGTGGTGGCGGAGGGAAACTTGGCTTGGACTGCGCTGGTGGCGTCGGCGATGTCGGACATGGTGGTGGATGCCGGAATTGCTGCGGTTGGGAGGCGGCTCAGGCCTTGAAGAGCTGCGTGGCCGAGCGCTCGCGCTTGACCTTCGTCTGGAGCTTCATGAGTGCGTCGAGCAGGGCCTCGGGGCGCGGGGGGCAGCCGCTGACGTACACGTCGACGGGGATGATGCGGTCAACGCCCTGAAGGGTGGCGTAGCTGCGGTACATGCCGCCCGAACTGGCGCAGGCGCCCATGGCGATGACCCACTTGGGTTCGGCCATCTGGTCGTAGATGCGCTTCACCTGCGGGGCCATCTTGTAGGTGACGGTGCCGGCCACGATCATGCAGTCGGACTGGCGCGGGGAGAAGCGCATGACCTCCGCACCGAAGCGGGCGATGTCGAAACGGCTCGCGGCGACGCCCATGAGTTCGATGGCACAGCAGGCCAGGCCCATCGGCATCGGCCACATGGAATTGGTGCGGATCCAGTTGATCACCGAATCAAGACGCGAGACGATGACTTCGCCCTCGATCTTGCTGTTGTAGGCCAGTTCTGAGTTGGATGAGACCATGGTTGCCGTGGGTGGTGAAAAGGAAAAATCGATTCACCGTACCAGTGGGGGGGGGCCGCGCAAGTAGCTTTTCAGTTTTCTGCGGTTAGGTCGGCTAATCCAAACTCCGCCCGCAAAAAGTTCAGAATTTCCGTTGACGGCAACGTCGGCTTCTTCCTTATGTCCCTCCCTTCCGCTTACCGGCCGTCTCGCAAGAGAAAGCCGGCCGCACTTCAAAAGGAGAGGTGACAGAGTGGTCGAATGTGCATGATTGGAAATCATGTGTACGGGAAACCGTACCGGGGGTTCGAATCCCCCCCTCTCCGCCAGTGTTCAAGATTAGAAGTGTTGAAGGAAGATGGATCCCCAACCCAATGGTGTTCAGGACAACGAGGGGATTCGAAGCGCTGCAAGGCAGCGCCAAGCGGCCTCAGGCCGCGCAGCCCCCGAATTTCGACCAGCTCCGCAGGAGCGCCGGCGAAACGGGGGTTTGACGAACGCAGCGAGACGGGGCGCGAAGCGATCCGGCATCGCCGGACAAGGGCCGCCAGGCCCGCAGCCAATCCCCCCCCCTCTCCCTCCTTCGCTCCAGTGGAGCTACGGAGGGCACGCCGCCAGTGCTCAGGATTAGAAGTGATGAAGGAAGATGGATCCCCAACCCAATGGTGTTCAGCACAACGAGGGGATTCGAAGCGCTGCAAGGCAGCGCCAAGCGGCCTCAGGCCGCGCAGCCCCCGAATTTCGACCAGCTCCGCAGGAGCGCCGGCGAAACGGGGGTTTGACGAACGCAGCGAGACGGGGCGCGAAGCGATCCGGCATCGCCGGACAAGGGCCGCCAGGCCCGCAGCCAATCCCCCCCTCTCCCTCCTTCGCTCCAGTGGAGCTACGGAGGGCACGCCGCCAGTGCTCAGGATTAGAAGTGATGAAGGAAGATGGATCCCCAACCCAATGGTGTTCAGCACAACGGAGGGGATTCGAAGCGCCGCACAGCGGCGCCAAGCGGCCACAGGCCGCGCAGCCCCCCCCTTAGCGAGCCGCTCCAGATCGCCCGAACTCCGATAGCAGACGTGCCGCCTCGGCCTTGAAATATCGATTCCATGCCGGGTGCCCACCCAGCCCGGACAAATCTGCCGCCGACACAGCCTCAAGGTCGGCGCGGGCGGCCTTCCAGTCCCCCCTTTCAGGGTGATAGTATTTCCCTCGCCCCCAACGCGGCAGCAGGCGCCGCGGGCCCATGTCCACCGCGCGATCGAGCAGCACACCAGCCTTGGCCTTGTCACCGCCAAGGGAAGAAGGCATGGCCAGATAATAGATGCCCCAGGAGAAAGTGGTGGCATGATCCTCCCAGGCCGGATCGATCGCATCCATGCGCTCGAGCACAGCCTTGGCCCTTTCCATAAGCCGGTAATTCAGGATGCGTCCATAAAAGCCCAGGCAGTCACGATAAATGTAGAAGACACTCGTCGACCAGAACTGCATTGCCCTCATGTCAGCCGCTCCCAGTGCCTCAATGGACTTCTCCATGGGCTGCCCCGACTGCATGCGACGCAGAAATTCCGGGTTGCTCGCCATGGCCCTTTCACAGGCATGCAACGCCTTGCGGTAGCAAACCAAACGCTCCGGCCCGCCCTGCCTGTACGCAGCACCCTCGAGCAGCCAGAGGGTCCCAAGCTCAGCCCAAGGCTCTGACTCGTTCGGATGCCCTGCAGCCACCGACTCCCAAGCATCCAGGGCAAGCCGGATGCTCGCAGCAGAATCGGCGGTATCCGACAGGTGCTGCGCCCTGGCACGATCGGCAGAGGATGCCGGAACCGCCACGGAACTGGCTGGAGCGGTCCAGCCCGGCACCCAGGAGACCTTGCCCTGGGTCCCGCATCCAACGAGCAGTAGCGAGGACAAAAGAAGAATGGGGCAACGCATTGTCAGATAAGAGTTCACTTTTAGTAAGTTGCTTCAGGGACTGCCCGCAGGGACTGGATGCGGCACCTGTTTTTCCGCGCCAAACACCATTGGCCCCGCACAAAGCTGCCGCCACAGTGCACGCCACGTGGGCCAATCGTGAGCTCCTTCATTGCTCAGGACCCGGGTGGAGGGCAGCAGGGGCGACAATAGCCTGTGCCCAACGGAGAACGGATCGCGGCGACCGTACAGCAGCCAGGTTTCGGGCAGGCGCTGGGAATTCCTTCCAAGATGGACCCAGAGCTGCTCTTCAACGGCCCCTTCGCGGAGCTCACGTTCGGAGGCCCATCCCACGGGTCCACCTGAAGCAGTAATCTGCGAGAACAAGCGCCCCTCCTTGCCGAGATAAGGGGCCATCAGCACCAGCGCGTCGACCCAACCAGGATGGTCTCTCTCATGGAGGAGGGCCCCAAGTCCGCCCAAGGAAACCCCGACCACCACGATGCGACGATACCCCCTCGTGCGCGCCGGCTGCAGGACGTCGTGATGGAGGCGCTCCAACACCGTCCGCTCAAAATAATAACCAAGATGTGCATCAACGGAAACCGTGTCCGCCACCACCCCGGTCTCGCGCAAAATGGAGAGAAAACCTTCACGTTCGAAATCGCCCATCGAGCCGCCCCGACCGGGTAGGAATACAATCAAGGTCGAAGCCTGTCGCCCCGGGGAAAACCGTGTCTCCACACTGGGAATCGGCACACGCGTACCACGAAGGAAAAGGCTGCAGCCACAGGAGAGCAGCATGGCACCGGCCAAGAACAAGCGAACCCACCCTGAAGTGCTCGGGAGCGAAATGCTATGCAGGGACACTCGGCGCACTCTCATTAAGCTCCTGATACACCATGCGGTACAGCAGTCAACGTTACCCGGGGGACTCCCCCACCTCTGCGTGGCAGTGCACAGGCCCCCTGGCCCATCCCTCTTGCAACTGCCTGCAGCGCCCCTTTCATCCTTCCCCATCATGGACTGGCAGGCCTTCTGGAACGAGCGCTACAACGTCGACGACTACGTCTTTGGCACCGAGCCCAATGATTTCCTGCGCTCAGTAGCTGACCAGATCCCGCCCGGCCCCGTGCTCTGCCTCGGCGAGGGCGAAGGCCGCAACGCCGTCCACCTCGCCAGCCTCGGCCACCCCGTACTCGCCGTCGACCAATCCGCCAACGGCCTCGCCAAGGCCCACGGCCTGGCCAAACACCGCGGCCTCAGCATCGAGACCGCCGTGGCCGACATGGCCGATTTCCAGATTCTCCCGGGCCACTGGAGCGCCATCATCTCCATCTTCCTGCACCTCCCGCCCGAGCTGCGCCGCTCCGTAAATCAGCGCGCAGTGCTGGGACTTCGCCCCGGAGGCCTGTATGTGTCGGAGCACTACACGCCCGCCCAGCTCGCGCACGGAACAGGCGGCCCCAAGGAAGTCGCCCTCCTGCCCACGCTGGCACTCCTGCGCGAGGACCTCCAGGGCCTTGAGCTGGTCATCGGCCGTGAACTCGAGCGCAGCGTGGTGGAGGGCAGCGCACACACGGGCCAGGCCGCAGTCGTGCAGGTGTTGGCACGAAAAGGCGGGGCAACACCCTCCGCGGAAACCTCCTGGACCTGATCACGCGCTGCGATTCTGCCCAAGCCGGGATCAGCCCTTCCCGCCCCCCTCTGGCCGCCCGTCAGATCGGCCCAAAGACGCTCGCCTTCTTGGCATGCTGGCGCTCTAGGCTCCCGCAGACCAGCTCGCACAGCTGGAACACCGACGGATCGGAAATCGTGTAATACACCTGGAGCCCCTCCTTGCGGCGGCTCAGCAGCCCCGCCTCGGCCAGGGTCTGAAGGTGCCGCGACACATTCGCCTGGGTGCCACCGGTGACCTTGACCAGGCCGCCCACCGTCTTCTCACCCTCAAAAAGGGCGTGGAGCAGTCGCAGCCGCATCGGCTCGCTCAACACGGCAAAGCGTCGGGAAATGAGCTGCAGGGCTTCGTCGGAAAGCGGGCGCAGGGGCTGGGGCATTCCGTGAAGAAAGGACGCTACGGCCTGCTTGGCAATACCCTGCTTTCCTCTGCATGCGATCTCCTGCCTGACTCGAAGGCACCGTGCGGCTGATTAGATCGCCTTACCCTACCACCGCCGATCGTTAATAAAAACACTGGGCGCTCGCCGCGCATCTCTATTTGCGTCAATGCTCATGAATGTAACAAAGAAAGTACCTCTCCCGCCCCCGCAGGAAGTGCACCCTAATACCCCACAAAATGAAGGTCTCCCGCCCCACTCGCCAGCCCATCGCGGCCCCCGCGGCCGCCGCCCTGCTCCTCTCCCTCGCCATCGCCCCCGCCGCCCTTGCCACCAACGGCATGAACATGGAGGGCTACGGGCCGATCTCGTCCGCCATGGGCGGCACTTCCATGGCCTTTGACAACGGCACCGCCGCCGTGATCAACAACCCGGCCACCCTTTCCCTCATGGAGGTCGACAACCAACTCGACGTCGCCATCGGCGTGCTCGGCCCCAAGATCACCGCCACCTCGCCCACCGGCATCAAGGCCAAATCCCAGGCCACCGCGTTCTTCATGCCCGCCCTCGGATACGTCCGCCGCAGCGGCCCCCTCAGCTACGGCATCGGCATCTTCGGCCAGGGCGGCATGGGCTGCGAATATGACAAGGACTCCTGGCGCGGCCTCGGCTTTGGCCTCGAAAACCGCACCGAGGTCTCCATCGGTCGCCTCATCGCGCCTATCTCCTACAAGGTCAGCGACAAGCTCAGCATCGCCGCCACGATCGACTACGTCTGGGTGGGCATGGACCTCAAGATGGCCATGACGGGCGCCCAATTCACCGACCTGATGAGCACCCACCACATGGGCCAGGCCTCCGGCACCATACTCAATTCCTTCGGCCAGATCATGTCGCAGATGCCCTCCGGGACCTCCGTCGACTACGCCTACTTCAACTTCTCCAACAACAACAGCTTCACCGGCGAGGCTCGCGGCTACGGCTTCGCTGCCAAGGTCGGCGCCGTGTACCGCCCCTCCAAGGGGCTGCGCCTCGGCCTGACCTACCACTCCAAGACCAGCATCTCCGACCTCAAGGCCCCGGGCAACAGCATCGCCTTCCAGATGAATGTGCCCGGCATGGGTGCCATGACCCAGACGCTCGCGGGCGACATCCGCGTGCGCAATTTCGAATGGCCCGCCATGGTCGCCGGCGGCATCGCCTGGGAACCCGCTGACGGTTGGCTCGTCGCCCTCGACCTGCGTCAGGTCTTCTGGGCCTCCGTGATGAGGGAGTTCAACATGGGCTTCAGCGCCTCGAACGCCGCCGCCAACGGCCCCTTCGCCGGCCAGACCCTCGACGCCACACTCACCCAGAATTGGAAGGACCAGACGGTCGTCCAGGTCGGCGTGGCACACCGCATCACGGACGCCCTCACCGTGCGCACGGGCTTCAACCACGGGGCCGATCCCGTGCCTGACAACTACCTGAACTGCCTCTTCCCGGCCACCGTGGAGACCCACGTCACCGCCGGCCTGAGCTGGTCGGTCACGCAGCGATCCAGTATCCACTTTTCCTATACACACGGCTTCGCAAAGAGCGTCACCAACGGGGGCGGCGTCACGGTGACCCATTCGCAGAACAACGCCCAGCTGCTGTTCTCCCACAGCTTCTAGGCCACGCCCGTCCGAGACGCCGAACGTTCCGTCCACCCCTCGTCCATCCCGTCCCATGCACTCCGTATCCCGCCGCCGCTTTCTGAAGATCTCGGCCGCCTCCGTCATCGGGGGCAGCCTGGCCGGACACGCGCTCTCCGCCTCGGTCGGCGGGGCGGCCACGCGCCCCACGGGCGAGGTCAGCCGCATACCGACCTTCTGCGACGTGTGCTTCTGGAAGTGCGGCGCCATCGCCCACGTGCAGGACGGCAAGCTCTGGAAGATCGAGGGCAACCCGGACGACCCGCTCAGCAACGGCCGCCTCTGCCCGCGCGGCACGGGCGGCATCGGCGCCGTCACCGATCCCGACCGCCTCCGTACGCCCCTGCTCCGCGTGAGCGAGCGCGGCGAGGAGAAATGGAAGGCCGTCACCTGGGACGAGGCCCTCGATTTCATCGCCGCAAAGATGGAGCGCATCCGCAGGGAGCACGGCGCCGAATCCATGGCCTTCTTCACCCACGGCATCGGCGGCACCTTCCTCAAGAACCTGATGAAGGCCTATGGCACACCCAACGTCGCCGCCCCCTCCTTCGCGCAATGCCGCGGTCCGCGCGACGTCGGCTTCCGCCTCACCTTCGGCGACGACGTGGGCTCTCCCGAACGCACCGACATCGCCAACACGGACTGCCTCGTCCTCATCGGCTCCCACCTGGGCGAGAACATGCACAACACCCAGGTGCAGGAATTCGCCGAGGCCGTCGGCCGCGGCGCACGCATCATCGTCGTCGACCCGCGCTTCTCCGTCGCCGCCAGCAAGGCGCACCACTACCTGCCCATCCGCCCCGGCACCGACACCGCCCTGCTGCTGGCCTGGATGAACGTGATCGTGAGCGAGGGGCTCCACGACAGGGCCTACGTTGAAAAGCACGGGCACGGGTTCGACGCCTTCGCCGCCGCACTCGCGCCGTACACCCCCGAGTGGGCCTTTCCGGAGACGGGCATCGACCCGGAGACAATACGCCTCACCGCCCGCGAGATGGCACGCTGCAAGCCCGCCACCCTCGTGCACCCGGGACGCCATGCCAACTGGTACGGCAATGACGCACAGCGCAGCCGCGCCATCGCCCTGCTCAACGCCCTGCTCGGAAGCTGGGGCCGCAAGGGCGGCTTCTACATCCCGTCCAGCATGGAGGTGCCCGCGTATCCAGTTCCCAAATACCCAAAGCCCGCACGCGCCAAGCTCGACAACCCGGGCAACAAATTCCCCTTCGCCCACGAGACCATCACCACGGGCATCCGCGAGGCCACCCTCAGCGGCAAGCCCTACCCGATCAAGGGCTGGATGGTCTATGCCACGAACCTCTTCAACGCCCTGCCCAACGAGGAGGAGACCAAACGCGCCATCCAGCAGCTCGACCTGCTCGTGGTCGTCGACGTCGTCCCCAGCGAGATCGCAGCCTGGGCCGACGTCGTCCTCCCCGAGTCGATCTATCTGGAACGTTACGACGAGCTCAACCCGGAGTTTTTCCGCGACCCGTTCATCGCCCTGCGCCAGCCCGTCGTGGAATCCCCCGACGACCAGAAGCCCAACTGGTGGATCGCCAAGCGCCTCGCCGAAAAGCTCGGCCTGCAGGCATTCTTCCCCTGGAAGGACATCGAGGAGTACCTCGACACCCGCCTCAGGGGCGCCGGCCTGAGCCTCGCCGAACTCAAGCGCAAGGGCATCGTGCGCGGGCCTCGCCAGCCGCTCTACTTCGAGGAGGGCGCACCCGCCGAGTTCGAGACACCCTCGCGCAAGATCGAGTTCTACTCCAACCAGCTCGCCCAGGCCGGCTTTGATCCGGTCCCGCGCTACACGCCACCGGAACCCGGCCCCGCAGGCTCCTTCCGCCTCCTCTTCGGCCGCGCACCCATGCACACCTTCGGCCGCACGCAAACCAATCGCCTGCTCTCCGACCTCATGCGCGAAAACGCCGTCTGGCTGAACGCCGTCGCCGCCCGCCGGCTCGGACTGAAGACCGGCGATTACGTGCGCCTGCGCAACCAGGATGGCGTCCTCAGCGACCGCATCCGCGTGAAGGCCACGCAGCGCATCCATCCCGAGTGCGTCTTCGTCGTCCACGGCTTCGGCCACACGGCCCGCGGCCTGCGCCACACCTACCGCAAGGGCGCCAGCGATGCCGGCCTCATCACCCGCTACAAGACCGACCCGCTCATGGGCGGCACCGGCATGAACGTCAATTTCGTCACCCTCGAACCCGCCACGGAGGCCTGAGAACATGTCACGCTACATCATGGTCATCGACACGCGGCGCTGCGTCGGCTGCATGGACTGCGTCGTCGCCTGCAAGACGGAGAACCGCATCCCGGAAGGCTACACGCGCGACTGGATCACGGAAACCGTCCGCGGCGAATTCCCCTCGCTCTCGATGGAGATCCGCTCCGAGCGCTGCAACCATTGCGAGAAACCGCCCTGCGTCGGCTGCTGCCCGACCGGCGCCAGCCACATCCACGACCGCGGTGGCGTCGTCCTCGTCACCAAGGAAAAGTGCATCGGCTGCAAGGCCTGCATTGCCTCCTGCCCCTACGACGCCCGCTACGTTCACCCCGAGGGCCACGTCGACAAGTGCACCTTCTGCCTGCACCGCGTCGAGCGCGGTGAACTGCCCGCCTGCGTCTCCGTCTGCCCCACCCACTGCATGCACTTCGGCGACGCGGACGACCCGCACAGCGAGGTGTCGCGCCTGCTCGCCTCCCGCAAGGGCCACACACTCATGCCCGAGGCCGGCACCGGCCCCCGCATCCACTTCCTCACCTGAACACGGAGACACCCGCCATGACCGAATACACCGTCTTCCGCGACAACCCGGGCATCGATCCCGCCCTCCACGCCTGGGGCTGGGAGATCCCCATCTACCTTTTCCTCGGCGGCCTGGTTGCCGGTCTCATGATCATCGCTGGGGTGCGCATCGTGGCTTCCCGCCCCCGTGAGCGCCAGGCAATGGTCTGCTGCACGATCGGCCCGCTCGTGGGCCTCGCCCTGCTCAGCCTCGGCATGCTGGCGCTCTTCCTCGACCTTTCCCACAAGATCCAGGTCTGGCGCCTCTACCTCACCTTCCAGCCGAGCTCCCCCATGTCCTGGGGTTCCTGGATTCTCCTGCTGGTCTATCCGGCGCTGCTGGCCAATGCGCTGGTGCACCTCCCCGAGACGGCCCCTGCCCTGGCACGCCGCGTTCCGCTACTCGTCACAATCAGCGATTTTCTCCTCGCACGCTCCCGCATCGTCGCAGGCATCGGCCTTGCCAACATCATACTCGGCGTGTCCCTCGGCATTTACACGGGCATCCTGCTCGGATCGCTCGGCGCCCGCCCCCTCTGGAGCAGCGCGGTGCTCGGGCCGCTCTTCCTCTTCTCGGGCCTTTCCACGGCGGCCACACTCCTCCACGCGATCCTCATCATGGGCATGCGAGACGAGGAACGTCCCGCCTTCGCCGACTTCCTCATCTCCTCGCTCTCCCGCCTCACCGAGGCACGCGCCCCCGACGCCTCCATCAAGCCCGCCCTCACCATCGCCGACAACAGCTTCCTCACCATCGAACTCGGCCTGCTCGGGCTGCTCCTGCTCGGCCACCTCAGCTCGACCGAGGCCCACCAGCAGGCCGCCGCCCTGCTTACAGTCGGCCCCTGGGCCGCCCCCTTCTGGGTCTTCGTGATCATCCTAGGAATCCTGGTCCCCCTCTTCCTCCAAACCCTCGAACTTCGCAACCTCATCCGCCACACGCTGGCCCCCTCGCTGCTCGTGCTCCTCGGCGGCCTCGCCCTGCGCTTCATCCTCGTCGGCGCCGGCCAGGCGAGCCACTGGTCCGTGCTCGTCTCCAATTGAACCTTTCCTCTTCGAAACATGAGTGACCCCAATCCACACACGCTGGCTGAAAAGCCGCACATGAACCCCTACTGGGCCGGGCTCGGTCTCGGCCTGGTGCTGCTGGGTTCCTTCGTCGTCATGGGCCGCGGCCTGGGCGCCTCGGGAGCCTTCACCACTGCGGTCGCCACCGCCGTGCACACCGTCGCCCCCGCACACGCCGAGGGCAATGCCTTCTACGCCGAATACCTCGGCGATGGCAGCGTCTCTCCCCTCAAGGACTGGCTCGTCTTCGAGGTGCTCGGTCTTTTCCTCGGCGGCTTCCTCTCGGGAGCACTCGCCAACCGCCTTAAGTTCACCATCGAAAAGGGCCCGCGCATTGGCAATCCGCTGCGCCTCCTCATGGCGGCCTTCGGTGGCGCGCTCATGGGCATCGGAGCAAAACTCGCGCTTGGCTGCACCAGCGGCCAGGCACTCACCGGCGGCTCCACACTCAATCTCGGGAGCTGGGCGTTCATGTGTTGCGTCTTTGGCGGTGCCTATGCGCTCGCCTGGTTCGTAAGGAGGGCCTGGCTATGATGGCTCCCTTCTACAAATTCGGCCTGTTCAGCGAGGAAATGTCCCTCGTGGTGGCGTTCGTCACAGGCATCGGTTTCGGCTTTTTCCTCGAGCGTGCAGGCTTCGGCAATGCCCGCATGCTCGCCGCTCAGTTCTACTTCCGTGACCTGCGTGTGCTGAAGGTCATGTTCACCGCCATCATCACGGCTATGGTCGGCCTCTTCATGCTCTCACGCCTGGGCTACGTCGACCTCTCGCTGGTCTACCTCACACCGACCTTCCTGGTCCCGCAGATCGTCGGCGGTCTCATCCTCGGCGTAGGCTTCATCATCGGCGGCTATTGCCCGGGCACTTCCTGTGTGTCTGCGGCGACGGGACGCCTCGACGGCATGGTCTATCTCGCCGGCATGATTGGTGGCCTCGTGGGCTTCGCCGAGCTCTACCCGCTCATCGAAAAGTTCACCAAGATCACCGCCCTCGGCAAGGTCACCCTGCCCCAGTTCACCGGCATTCCCTACGGCGTGCTCGTGTTCGCAGTGGTGCTCATGGCCCTCTGCGCCTTCATGGCCGCCGAATGGGCGGAGCAGAAATTCGGTGGCAAGGCCCCCGGCAAGGGAGCCCTCCTGGAGCCCGTGCTCAAGCTCACCCCCGTGCGCGGCTTCGCCCTTGCGCTGCTCGGCCTCTCCTTCATCGCGGCCTTCGCAGGCAGCCCCTACCGCGGCCACGCCGCCAGCATCGACACCCGCGAGCTCGCCCTCTCAGCCGGCACCAAGGCCGACCACGTCTCCTGCACCGAACTCGCAGACTGGCTCATCGAGGGACGCAACGACTTCCTCCTTGTCGACGTTCGCGATGCAAAGGACTTTGCCGAATACCACATCCCGGGGGCAATGAACGTCCCGCTCGCCACGCTCTCCGCTGACTTCGCGGCACGAAATGAGAAGGTCGTGTTCTACAGCGACGGCGGCATCCACTCCGCCCAGGCTTGGCTGCTGCTCAAGGCGCTCGGCTTCAAATCCTCCTACATGCTCTTCGGCGGCCTCGAGGAATGGAAGGACACCGTGCTCTTCCCCAAGACCCCCGCCGCCAATGCCCCGACCAAGGAGCAGGTCGACTTCGCTCGCCGCGCAGCCGTTGCGAAACACTTTGGCGGCACCCCCATGGAGGCAATGCCCGCAGCTGCGGTCTCCACACCCTCCGCGCAACCCAAGCCCGTCCCCGCGCTGACGCCTGTTCCCGCACCCGTCGTCCCCGCACCGGCCCCCGCCAACGCCCCCGCCGCCGCGCCGAAGAAACGCAAGGAAGGCTGCTGATCGGGCAGACCATCGCCCCCAACCCAAGCCCGCACCGCACGGCTTCGGTGGCTCATCAAGCCTTCAATGGAAACGACAAAGCCCGCCCCCGGATATCGGTGGCGGGCCTTTTGTTTCCAATCCCTCAGGGCTTCGCTGAAGACGACACCTGCGCACGCCAGGCCTGAAGCAGCTCATGCTTGCGCTGCGCCCGCTTTTCCGGGGGCAAGGCCTGCAGTTCCGCCTGAAGGGCGCTGCGCTCCGCCTCGCTCTTGACCTGCATCATGAGACGCCAGTCATTGCGATCCGCCTCCTCGAGCCAGCCCCATTGCTCACGCACCTGCCTGCGGGAATTCTCGGGCAACTGACGGAAGTTGACGATTTTCCTGGTGAACTCCCTGCGCTCCTCGGGACTCATTTTTCGGACACGCGTGATTGCAGCGAGCAGCTTGTCCAGTTCCTCGTCGCTGAGTGTAAGGAACACTTCCAGGGACGCCATCTCGTCACCTGATTGCAGGGCGGCACGCATGCCCTGTCCTGCGTGGGCGGGAGGCCCTTTTTGGGCGTGCAAGGGATGGGTGAACGCCGCCGCATAGGCGATTCCAAGCGCAAAAAGTGTGATTTTCATGGGAGTGACTTTGAGGGTGACAGGCTCAGCTTCTGCGATCCATGGGCATTTCAAGGAGTACCTCCAGGTTCTCCGGATTGGTCAGCGGCAGGGCATCCTGGAGCGCCGCATTGAGGTCGAGAAGTTCCTTGTATTCGGCCAGCCGCTCCTCCTCCACACCGCTGCGGTGCAAGGTCCCATAGGCCAGGGCCAAGGCCAGGCAGGCAGCCAGACCGCCGACCGACACACGCCACCAGGCCGCCTGAGGGAGGAACAGGAATCTGCGCCAACCGAGGCCCCGTGCGGGTTCGTTCGCGAGCCTTCGGCGTAGCTCCTCAAAGCGCCGCTCAAACTCGGGCCGCGTGGAGCGCAGCCCCGCCTGCAACTGGCGCTCGGCCTGCGTGCGCCCGGGGGTGGAATCTGGATGGGGTGTGTTCATGACATGGCTCGGTCGAGCAACGCGCGCAGTTTCTGGCGCGCACGGTGCAGGATCACATTGAGATGGTTGGGACTCACGCCCACGGTGCGGGCGACTTCGGTGCTGCTCAGTTCGCCCGCAGCCGTGAGCAGCAGTGCGCTGCGTTCGCGCTCGGGCAACTCCTGGAGCGTGGAGAGAAGGTGCTCCTCAGCCTCGCGGACCCGGCCGGGCTCGTCCTCGGACACCCCGGCCGCTCCCAGGTCGAGTTCCTCAGAGGGCACGGCCTCGACCGGCTTTCTCCTCCGCCTACGCAACTCGTGGAGCAACTCCCGGCGTGCAACGGAAAAAAGCCAGGTGGAGAACCTGGCCTCGGGCCGATATCGCCCGGCGGCGCGATAGACGCGCTCAAACACCTGAAGCGCCAGGTCCTCAGCATCGGCTCGGTTGCCCAGGGCACGGTAAAAATAATTCAGAAGCGGCAGCTTCCAACGGTCGAAGAGCCTTTTCAGCGCGGACGTGTCACCTGCCGCCAGTTGTCGCATGCAGGCCTGGTCGGCGTCCTCGGTTTCCTCCGCGACTTCCGACCCCGCCTCTTGCTCCACCCTGAACACCGCCCCCAATCCCTCGGCGAGCAGGAGCAGGGCCTGCAGGGGGAACCAGTGGGCGGCGTGGGTGTTCATTTCCGCTGTTGATTTAGGCGACTGTGAGAAGACAGGCGAGCTCTTCGCCGTTGGCCTTGCTCATTTCACGGGAGCGGGCGTCGGGCAGTTTGCCTTGTTCCCCGTGCCGTCCTTCGCCCCCTTGCCGGGGGCTGTCGTGCGGCCGGAGCCATCCTTCAGGGGCGTTCCGGAGGAATTGGGATTGCCGCGGTTGCCGAGGGACTTGCCCGACCCGTCGCGCAGGGGGGTGCCTTGGCCGGCCCCGCTGCCATCACACACACCAGCGCCACCGGAGCCATATCCGGAGCCGCCGCCGCTGCCATCACACATCGCGCTGCCACTGCGGGCGCCGCCGGCGCTGCCGCGATTTCCCGAGCCATTGGAATTGCCACTGCCACCACCGTTGCCGCGCGCCGAAAGGGTGAGCGCGCTGATAAGGGTGAGGCCGGCGAGGAGGAGGATAATACGAGTGTTATTCATACACCTGCTTCAAGCCCGGCACTTGACCCCAAATTACAGCGCCTGGAAAAATTTTCCAAGAACAGCGTCTTCCCCACGGA
>JAHFTI010000383.1 GCA_023265535.1 Opitutaceae bacterium | reverse complement strand
GAAAGGTCATGCGCCCACGGGCCGCCGGAGGTTCCGGCAAAATAGAATTGTCATCCCCACCCCTGATATGCGTGACTCCGTGCCTTGCTACGCGGATAGGCAGTAGTTGGTGAATTTTCAGGTGAGCTTCATGTTCAGGTGATGATTCGAAACCCGACGACCGGGAACACACTGACAGAAGACGCACATTGCATACATGAAACTCATCGACCTCAACCGCCAGGGCGGCATCGGAGCCAACTCACTCTACCTTCAAGTCGGAGGTGTCAAAATCCTCGTCGACTGCGGGCTGAATCCGAAGACCCCCGGCCTCGGCGCCCTTCCCGACCTCAAGATGATCAAGGATGTCGACCTCGACATCATCATCATCACCCACTGCCACCTCGACCACATCGGCGGCCTGCCGGTGCTCATGCGCCAGCACCCGAAGACGCCCGTGCTGCTGACGCAGTCGAGCCGCATCCTCATCGAGAAGATGCTGCACAATTCGGCCAACGTCATGCAAAAGCAGGCCGACGAGGAGAAGATCCCCGGCTACCCGCTTTTCACTCACACCGAGATCGAGGGCCTCATGAAGCGTTTCGTGAGCGTGCCCTTCAAGCGCCTCAAGAAGATCAAGGGCAAGCGCGGCGAGATCTCGCTGATGTTCCACCCCTCGGGTCACGTGGCGGGCGCCACTGCGGTCGAGATCCAGACCGGCACCCGCAGCATTTTCCTCACGGGCGACGTGCTCTTCGAGAACCAGCGCACCCTCAAGGGCGCACAGTTCCCCATGGGGCACTTCGACACGCTCATCATCGAGACCACGCGCGGCATCACTGAGCGCGCCTACGGCAAGGAGCGCGTGCACGAGATCGCACGCCTCATCGACCTGATCAACGACACCATCGCCAACGGCGGTTCCTTCCTCCTGCCGGTGTTCGCCCTGGGCCGCATGCAGGAATTGCTCTCAGTCTTCCACGACGCCCGCCGCTTCGGCCGCCTCATCGACTGTCCCATCTACGCCGGCGGCCTCGGCATCGGCATCTCGGAGCTCTTTGACGAGGTGTCGCGCAAGACCAAAGACGTGCAGTTCGACCTGCGCATCCTGAAGGACCTCGGCCTCAAGAAGCTTCCGCTCAAGATCACGCCCGGGCGCGAGACCCCCAAGAAGGGGCTCTACATCGTGAGCTCCGGCATGCTCGTGGAGCGCACGCCCAGTTACACGCTGGCCTCAGGCATGCTCGCCAACCCGCGCAACACGATCGGCTTTGTCGGCTTCTGCGATCCCGACACCCCCGGAGGCAAGCTCCTCGCGACCAAGCCGGGCTCCACCTTCCACTTCGAGGCGGTCAATGTGAAGGCCAAGGTGAAGGCGCGCGTCGACCGTTTCGAACTCAGCGGCCATGCGGAACGCACCGAACTGCTTGAGTTTGCGGTGCAGACCAAGGCCCGCAGCATCGTGCTCACGCACGGTGATCCGGACGCCCGCGCCTGGTTCAAGACCCAGCTCAAGGAACAGCTTCCGAAGGCGCATGTGGTCGACCCGATCCCGCTGAAATCCTACGAGGTCTGAGGAGCGAGCCGCCACGGCCCGCCCTCACCTGCCCCGCCCGGCAATCCAGGCCCACACCCCACGACCCATTTGCATTCTTGCCTAATGGGTCGCGCGCGGGCCCACTCTCCCTTCTCCATGTTACACGCCGAGCATTCCGCACTCATCAACGACCTGGTCAAAAAGGTCGAGGCAGGCCCCGCCACGCCCGGCTTCCCCGGACCGCACTTCCAGTCCTGCTGGGCGCTCATCAAGCGCATCGGGCCCTCGTTCCGTGAAGTCCGCTACCCCAACAGCAAGGTGCGCGACGCGAGCTGGGGCCGTTTCCAGACCACGGTATCCACTCTCAAACTACAGCAGTCGGCCTGGGAGGATGGCTCGAAGAAACTGCTCGCCAGCCTGCTGGAGCGCATCGAGGCGGCCACGCCGGCCCTGTCGATGGCGGAACTCTGCGGACCCGCGACCGGCACCGGCGAGACACCCGAGGCCGAGCCGGCTCCCGATCCCGAGGCGCCTGCCAACGAAGCCCCCCTTTCCCCCGCCGCCCGACGCAAGGCGCGCCTCCAGCACTGCGACAACGAGTGCAAGGAGATCCTCGCGCTCTTCATGAAGTCGAAGGGCAGCCTCACCCCGCTGAATTACAAGACGCTCTCCGACGCCATCCGAGGCCTGCGCCAGGCAGTCCAGGCAGAATGGGAGACCTTCAAGGACGAGGCCCGCGCCCATGGCGAGCGGCTCGCGGTCCGGGCCGCTGAAAAGGCGGAGAAGGCGGCCAAGCCGAAGAAGGCCCCGGTCAAGCGTCCCCCCGCCCGCAAGCAACTCGATGCCCTGCTGCGCGAGGAGCAGAATCGCCTCGATCACCTGCGAGGTGAACTGCCCAAGCTGGAGGCGGTCGTGGCCACCAGCCAGGACGAGGCCCGCGTGGCACGCACCCAGGTCTGGATCAGGGAGTCCCGCGAGCAGATCGCGGAACTCGAGGCCTCGGTCGGCAAGCTCAAAACCCAGATCGAAGCACTGGGCTGAGCCCTTCTTCAAAGTGGACCTGCCACGGGGGGAGTCAGGCTCCCCTCCGGGCAGATCTGGATTATTGGCGGTTCATACCCTTGGTTTAGCTTGAAGCATGCCAAGTGCGCAGAGCCGCATTTCGTACCTCAGGAACGGGCCCGCGCGCGCCTGACCAGCAGCCAGACCACAGGCCAAGTCAGCACGGGCACCAGCACACTCAGCCAGATGGCGAGTCCCTTGTCCTGCACAGCGGTGGCACCGATGGCGGCATAGGCAAAGCCGGCGGGAAGGCTCCCCAGGAGCAGTGCAGGGAAATAGGCTCGGGGCCGCATGCCGGCGAGGCCCGCCAGGCAGGAACTCGCCTCCTGCAGCACAGGCACCGAACGCGTGGCTGCAATCAGCACCGGACCGTAGGAGTCGAGCGCCAGACGCATGCGCTCCAGGCCCGACTCACCGGCGATACGCAGGGCGAGACGATGGCCAAAGCGTCGGCAGACCCCGTAGGCAACGAGGCCGGAAAGGAAGAGTCCCAGCGAGGCAAGAAGCCCGCCGACCACCCAGCCATACATCAGTCCGAGCGCGCTCATGGTGAGGGTGGCAGGCACGGGCAGAAAGCTGTCGGACGCCAGGAGCAAAACACCGACAGGGCCTGACCACCAGACCAGTGCATGCGCATCGCCGGCAGGGAGCAGGCCGGCGGTGAGCGCCTCGAAGCGCGGCCCGATCAGCAGCCAAGGCAGTATCGGGATCAGGACTACAAGGAGCAGGAGCAGCCAGGGGCCTGTCTTCGGAGGGGACACGGCAAGAGGCTTGTGGCGAGCCTGCCCGCCGGTCAAGTCCCTTGCTGCCGCATTGACTTTGCGACACAGTGATCTGGCATCTTCCCCGCATGCACGCCCCGCAGCCCCTCGTCCTTGTGCGCGACCTGTCCAAATCCCATGGACAGACGCGTGCCCTGCGCGGGGTGAACCTCGACATTCCCGAGGGCTGCATCTTCGGCCTGCTCGGCCCCAACGGCTCGGGCAAGACCACCACCCTCGAATGCCTGCTCGGGCTGCGCCGGCCCGACACCGGCAGCGTGCGCATCGGCGGGATCGACGCCCTGAGGCAGCCCGCCGCCGCACGCCACCTCGTGGGCGCGCTTGTGCAGGCCTCGGGCCTGCAGCCCGACATCACGCCGCGCGAGGCACTCCGGCTTTTCAGCAGCCTCCACAAAGTGCCCTGCAACACGGAGGTGTTACTGGGCAGGCTCAGGCTCACCGCCAAGGCCGATGCGCCTTTCGACACGCTCTCCGCCGGACACAAGCAATCCCTGCTGCTGGGACTGGCGCTCTGCCACCTGCCGCGCCTCCTGGTGCTGGACGAGCCCTTCGCGGGCCTCGACCCGGCGGCGCGCGGTGAGCTGCACGCCACCCTGCGCGAGCTCAGGCAGACGGGCGGAACCCTGCTGCTCAGCACGCACGACCTCGCCGACGCCGCCGAGCTCTGCGACCAGATCGCCATCCTCAACGAGGGGGTGGTGGTCGCCGCGGGGGCGCCGACCGGCCTGCTCAGCGAGCATCGCATCCCCCACCATGTCGTGCTCACCACGGCAAGCCCGGTCACGGCAGGGCTTTTCAGGGGCCTGGCAGAAGTCGGCGCCGCACGCGGGCAGGGTGAGGGCTGGAGCCTGTCCACCCACGCACCGCAGGCCTGTATCCAAAGTGTGGTGACAACGCTCGCCGCCGCAGGGAACGGATTGGTGGAGCTGCGCGTGGAACCTCCCTCGCTTGCGGAACTCTACCACAGGCTGACGGGGCGCAACTGGGTCCGCGAGGCCGGGGAGGACGCCCCATGAGCATGAGCCCCCCGCCGGGCGGCCTGCTCCGCCATTTCCTGCTCACCCTGCGCCTGAATTTCCGCAGCCCGCAGCCCCTGATCTACGGCTATCTTGTCCCCCTGCTCTTCCTCCTGGCCTTCGGCGCGGTCTTCCGTGGCGAGACGCCGGTGCTGCGGGCCCAGATGGGACAACTGATCACGATCAGCATCCTGGGCGGCGCCTGCTTCGGCCTGCCCACCGCCCTGGTCGCGGAACGCGACCGCGGCCTCTGGAAACTCTACACGCTGCTGCCTCTGCATCCCTCCTGGCTCCTGCTGAGCACCCTGTGCGTGCGACTGCTGCTGATCGCCTCGACGGTCCTGCTGCAGGTCCTCCTGGCACGCGGTCTCTACGGCACTCCCTGGCCGGAGAACCTTCCCGTCTTCCTCTGGGC
>JAHFTI010000382.1 GCA_023265535.1 Opitutaceae bacterium | reverse complement strand
CCGGCGCGCCTCCCCGCGGCAGACACGGGCAGGGCCGACGCGGGCAGGGGCGGGCGGGCGGCAGGCCAGGGCGGCGCCGCGGCGACGACCCCGGAGACGTATCCAAAGGAGCACTACGAGCTTGAGATGGCCTTCTCGCGCGGGCTCTCCACGGGCTGGTTCCAGGGCACCGACAACCGCGAACTCGTGCACGCGCGTTTCGGCACCAAGCGCGGCGTGCTGCTGGGCGAGGTGTCGCGCGTGGCCCGCGAGACCGTGTGGCTGCGCCTGCGTGCCCCCGTGAAGCCGGGCGACGGCGTGGTCTTCGACGCCGGCACGCCGGACCAGGGCGAGGAGGGCGGCCGCGTGTATCAGGTCGAGCCCGCAGGCCAGGACTGCGCGCTGCGCTTCGGACACGGCGACCTCAATTTCGCGCGCATCGCCCCCGGCAATCTCGTGTGGAAGACGAACGACCCCGCCCTCGACCGCGAGCTGCGCGGCACCTATGAGGGGGACAAGGTGCGCCACACCCGCCCCATCTCCATGGAGGTGCACGGCCATGCGGGATCCCCGCTCACCCTCCTCGCCGACGATGGCGAGGGCCATGTGGCGCGCGCCGAGTCGAGCGTGCCCCTCATCGCCGCGGAGAGGCAACCGCTCTCGACCGAGCGCCTGCGCGAGCAGCTCGGCCGCCTCGGAGGCACCCCGTTCCGGCTGGGCGGGCTCAGCAACCACCTAGAGGGCGCCCTCATGATCGCCGTCAGCGAGCTCAACCAGCTGCGCCGCACCGTGGTCACCGAGCTCGACCGCCTGCGCGCACAGCCGAAGCGCTGGACCCTCATCCCCGCGGACAGCGATCCCCTGCCCTCCCTCTGCCGCCTGCCCGCGCCCGGGCAGACACCCCAGCCTGCCCCCGCATCGGTATTCACACGGAACGAGGCTGCAGTGGCCGAAACCGAGGCCGCCGCGGCCCGCGAACCCGGCATGGTTCAAGCCCGTCCCGCGACGGCCCCTTCCGGCGCTGCTGACAGCGAGCCCGAGCTCATCGCCCTGGTCCGCCACCTCCACCAGATCGACGCCGCCTGGGCCGCCGGTATCCGCATCCTCTACTGCGAGCTCGAGAATCCCCGCCGCTACAAGGACGCCGTCGCCCGCTTCCGCGCCCTTCAGTCCGCCGAGGCCCAGACGGCCTCCACTCCGGCGACACCCTGTGCCGCGACAGGTGAACCCTGCGCAGCTGCGCCAGCAGCGAAGGAGGGCGACCTCCGACTTCCGACATCAGAGATCTGGCTCGCCCCGCCGCGCGTGCACAAGCCGGGAGAGGACTGGATCCTCGAGCAGGTGCGCAACGCCGGCGGCGACGGCATCCTCGTGCGCAACTACGACCACCTGCGCGCCTTTGCCGGGCTGCGCCTGCGCGGCGACTTCTCCCTCAACGTGGCCAACCCCGCCTCGGCCGCGTATTTCCTTTCCGAATACAAGCTCGACCGCGTCACCGCCAGCTACGACCTGAACGTGGCCCAGCTCGAGGCCATGCTCGCCGCCGGCGAACCCGCCCTGCTCGACATCACGCTGCACCAGCACATGCCGCTCTTCCACATGGAGCACTGCGTGTTCTGCGCCTTCATGTCGGACGGCAAGGACTACCACGACTGCGGCCGCCCCTGCGAGAAGCACCGCGTGGAGCTGCGCGACCGCGTGGGCGCCCTGCTGCCCCTCAAGGCCGACGCGGGCTGCCGCAACACCGTGTTCAACAACCGCGCCCAGACCGGCGCCGAATTCCTCCCCCGCTTCCTCGCCCTCGGCGCGCGCCACTTCCGCATCGAGTTCGTCGACGAGGAGGCCGACGAGGTCACGCGCACCCTGCACAGCTACCGCCGCCTCCTCGCCGGCGAGATCACCGGCGCCGAGCTCTGGCGCGAGTTCCGCCTCATCAACCAGCTCGGCGTCACCCGCGGCCAACTCGAGGCGGCACCACAGAAGATTGTAAGAAAGGGCTAGCAGGCAGGGCCACGGAATGAAGACGGGCCGGCCCACTTCTCTAACGGCATACCATCGGCCCCCTTTACTTCCCTGCATCTTGGACTTGTGATCCTGTCCTTGCCACATTCCCCATGGCGTGGCCCCCGTGCCCTCTGTGACTCTGTGGTTCCCTTACCCTCCCCCATGAAACTACTCTTCCTCGGCGGCACAGGCATCATCTCCACAGCGTGCACGAAGCTCGCCGTCCAGCGCGGACACGAGGTCTTCCTGCTCAACCGCGGCCTCTCCGAGGGAGTCCCGGGCGCGCGCGTGCTCGTGGGCGACATCTATGATCCGGTCTCGGCCGTTGCCGCACTGCAGGGACACAGCTGGGATGCGGTCGTCGACTTCCTCTGCTTCAATCCCCAGCAGCTTGAGCAGCGCCTCGACCTCTTCCGCGGGCGCACCGGCCAGTACCTCTTCATCAGCTCGGCGAGCGCCTACCAAAAGCCCTGCGCCTCCCCCTTCGTCACCGAGTCCACGCCGCTCGCCAATCCCTTCTGGGACTACTCGCGCAACAAGATCGCCTGCGAGGACCGCCTCACACGCGCGCTCCGAGAGGAGTCCTTCCCGATGACGATCGTGCGCCCCTCCTTCACCTACGGCCACACCGTCTTCCCCCTCGCGATCAACAGCTGGCAGTGCAGCTACACGGTCGTCGACCGCATGCGCCGCGGCCTGCCCGTGCTCGTGCCCGGCGACGGCCTCGGGCTCTGGACACTCACGCACAACAGCGACTTCGCCGTGGGCCTGGTCGGCTTGCTCGGCCACCAGGGCGCCCTCGGAAACGCCTTCCACATCACCTCCGACGAGGTGCTGACCTGGGACCAGATCTACCGCGCCACCGCCGAGGCGGCAGGGGTCTCCCACCCCATCCTCGAGCACGTCTCCTCGGACTTCATCTGCTCCCTCTACCCCGGCTACACCGGTGGCCTCCTGGGCGACAAGTCCAACTCCCTCATCTTCGACAACTCCAAGATCAGGCGCTTCGTGCCCGAGTTCTGTGCCACCGTGCGCTACCGCGACGGCATCCGCGCCTCCGCCGCCTGGTACGACGCGGATCCGGCGCGCCGGCGCATCGACGCCCAGGCCAACGCCGAGTGGGACGCCATCATCGCGGCGCACAGGAAAGCCCGTCAGCGTATGGGATGATAGTTTGGCGCGTGCTCAAGCGCATGACCCTCTGGGCCGTTTAGGAGATACCCATCAAGGCCCTATGCACACCACCGACATTCATGCACTGGGACCGCGCAAGCTCATCCAGGTGGAAATCACCGAGATCCCTCCCCTTTCGCCAGGCGAGGTCTCGCTGCTCGACTTCCACAGCGTAGTCAATGTGCTGAATGTGCTTCGCTGTGAGTTGCTTGTAATCGGTGACACCCTCGCGGGCGACATGGACCTGCTCAAGGATTCCCTGAAGGCCTGCGACGACCTGCTCGGGGCGATGCACGACCATGAGGCCACCTTGCACAGGGCACGCAGGCTGGGCGAATTTGAGCAGTGCATCCAGGCCGAGATCGCTGCAAAGGCAGCGGAGCACTCCACGGACCCGGCCCTGCTGGCGGATTCCTTGGCGAACATGGCGTCCGTTTTTTCCATCATGCACCTGCGTGCGAGCGAGCTGCTGGCCCGCGCGGCAGAGCCTGCACGCTGGGAGCGTTATGAGGTGACGGCCCTGACGGAGAGCCTGCGTCAGGTCTTTGTGGCGATTGCACAGAACAGCAAGGGACGCTTTCGTGTGCTCAGCAACGCGGCGCTGCAGACTTCGAGCGACTACTTCATTGACCTGAACTTCGAGACGCCCACGGGCTATTTTGTGCTGCCGCCGGTCTTTCTCGATGTGATGCGAGACCTCATTGCGAATGCGCGCAAATACACCGAGCCCGGTGGGGATATCATCGCAGCCCTTTACCAGGATGATCGGGGAACCCATTTTGTGGTCAAGGACACCGGCCGGGGGATACCCGAGGAGGAGCTGGACACGGTGGTTCAGTTCGGAAAACGCGCATCCAACGTCACTAACGTCCGCACCTTGGGCGGCGGGTTCGGGCTAACGAAGGCGTTCTACAACACCAAGCAGTTCGGTGGGCGCTTCTGGATTGCCTCGGCCTTGGGCAAGGGGACCGAGGTGCGCTTCTGGCTGCCGCCCCAGAGGCCGGCCTGAGTCGATTTTCATCTGCCAAAGTGACCGTTGCGGAGCAGACCAGCCCTTGTGGGCAGGAAACCGCGAAAAACAAAAAGGCGCCCGTTGCTTAAAACGGGCGCCTTTTCTGCTCAACCCATCCGAAGATGGTGCCCAAGCCGGGACTCGAACCCGGATGCTGTTAGGCACAGGCTTCTGAGACCTGCGTGTCTACCAATTCCACCACCTGGGCAGGTGAGAGGGTCGGCAACAACAAACACTCCCCCCGCCCTGCGCAAGAAAATCTTTTCGCGAATTTCCAATCCCCCTCTGCCCGGGGGAATACGCCGTCCTCCCGCTCCGCGCCCCCTCCCGAAGCGCGTCCCCTCCCAAGGCCCCCCGCCGCCTTGCCAGATTCCCCAAGCCGAGGTCCCTGGGGAGAAATCAAGCTCCCAGCAGGGAGGCCCCCCTGGCCGTCTCCCTTCCGCCAGGGCATAAGGAGGAATGATTCGAGACACAGGAAGGTCAGCGAAGAGGGAGCCTGCGGAGCGCTCTGTTGGCCGCTTCCGTTGGAGCCCGCCTCTGAGGAGCGCCGGAGGGCGCGACGGCGGGCGGCTCTGCCGGTGTGCCTTGCGGCCTCCAGAGCGCGCAGCAGGCTCCCTCGAAGCGGC